>NZ_BDFE01000008.1 GCF_001748225.1 Desulfoplanes formicivorans | reverse complement strand
GCAAACAGCAAGCATGACATGAACCATCACGATCGGGAATCGATACATTATATCCCGTTATTTCAAATCCTTGATCGCACATGACCCGGGGCTTCACCCCGCCAGCGCGTCAAGAGATGCGCTTTCTATGTGCGGACCCGGACTTTGTCAAACACTTTTTCGAAACACCCCATGTAAGCCGGAACTCCCTGCTTCTCGCAACTTGGCCAACGAGCGAAAACGTTTATCCGCTCCCTCCCAAGAGGCTTCACCTCCTTCCCGCTCATACAATCTCCGGGTCACAAACCCGACATCTAGACGATACCCTACCGAGATAAAAAGATTTGTAAAATTGGCACACAACCAAAAAGCCACCCACCATGTATCTGGCAGGTGGCTCAAGATGGACAATCTACGGCAATCACGCTGAAACCATTTCGCTTTCAAGCCATTCTCTCACTTCGGGAGTAATGCCGTAAACTCCCTTGTGATGACTGACCTTTTGCAAGAAGGACTTTTCCAATTGTTCGGGAAGGTCAAATGAAGCCAATTCTTCGGCTCCGTCGGAATTGCGCTTGATGAGATATCCCTTTGGCTTGTCCTCCCAAGTATTGATGACAAAATAATAGGAGACATCGGCCTTGCTCCTGACTCTGTTTTCATAACTTCCACCGTATCCGCTGTTTCCCCACTCAAGATACAAGGCCACAGCATCTTCCGGAGTCATGTTCCAATCAATGTCAATATCCTTGAATTTGGCAAACTGTCCCATAGCACCCTCCTTAAAAATCGTTTGATTATTTAATAGTAATTATTACTATCAATGTCAAGACTACTTTCCTTTTTTCTTTCAACCGGTGCTGCCACCACAATTCAGGGGCAGACAGCCGGAAAAAGACATGGGCAATTACCGGCACCATAGCACACTTATTCTGTTATGAACAGATACATTTTCTCAAGGGAATACGAAGTTGATCAACCAGAAACAGAAGGGAGATTCTGGTCGTTTGAATCACTTCCCGGCTTCACAGGAATGAGGGCTGTGACAACATGGAGATAAGTGAGCCCTGGGGCAACTCTCTAAACGGAAGGGATGGAGGCGGGCAGTACCCGGATTTGGAGTTCCTGGACCCTAAACGCACCAAAACCAGGAAAAACTCTCCATTAAATGCGAATATGAGGACAAGGCAGGCAGGAACGATCATGGTACCCGCGGTACGCTTTGGCGGCCGCAACAAACCTTGAGGCCCATTGGGGATGACTCAAGGCATGCATATGGGTATATCCGGCAAGGGTATTGTTGGAAAGGAGCAGATCAGAATGAGTGAACACCCCCTGACCACGCTCCAGATCAAGGCAGGGCACAAGTTCTCGGGAACCTTCGGCAACCGACCGGGAATAATGGAACTCATGGCCCACCAGAGTCGTACCTACCGGATAAAAGGGATTTGGCATGGTCACGCGTCCCTGCACGTAGCCCAGTCCCTGTGGTTTGGGACAAAAGGTTGTTGACACGGGAAAGATGCCTGCCATGGGATAGACTTGTCCCTGATATTCCAGGTCACGACAAAGATACATGAACCCACCGCATTCAGCATAGATGGGCATTCCCATACGTGAAAGGGTGCGTACCCTCTCCAGCATCACCGTGTTGGCAGAAAGACGCTGGGCCATGGTTTCGGGGAAACCTCCACCAAGATACAGCCCATGCACCTCGGGCCACGGGGTTGCATCCAGCAATGACAGGGCAACCAGATGTGCCCCGGCTTTTTCAAGAGCCTCGAGATTTTCCTGGTAGTAGAACCACAAGGATGCATCATGGATGTAGCCTATGGTCACGCTTCCAGAATCTGTGACAGCAGGCGGAAACAACGGTTTGTTTGCAGGGGGGACAGGATGTGCGGTATCTGCAATCGACAAAAGTGCATCAAGATCAAGATGCTCGCGGACAAAGGAGGAGAGCTGGGTAAAAGCACGATCCGTCTGGGAGAATTCCTGATCGGAAATAAGTCCCATATGGCGTTCGGGAATGGGATTTTTCACCATTTTGGGCAGGGAACCAAATACCTTGAGATCCGTGTACCGTTCTACGGTTGCACGAACAATGGCTTCATGCCGATTCCCGGCGATTCGATTAAGGATGATCCCCTTGAGGTCCAGGTCGGGATCAAACATCTGACAACCAAGGACAATGGCCGCCATGGTTCGTGTAACCTTGGTGCAGTCAACCACCATGACTACCGGGGCCTTGAGTACCTTGGCCAGTTCTGCAGTGGAACATGACCCGTCAACATCCTTGCCGTCAAAAAGCCCGCGGTTTCCCTCAATAATGGCCAGATCATACCCGCTCATTCTGGCATGAAACAGCCCCTGAATGCGGTTTGCTGAAAACAAGAAAGGATCCAGATTGGATACTGATGCTCTGCTGGCCAAGGCCAGCCAATGGGCGTCAATATAATCCGGACCCTTCTTAAATGGGCGAACGCTTATGCCCGCATCAACAGCAGCGCGACAAACACCGAGTGAAACAATGGTTTTACCCGACCCGCCACTGAGACCGGCAAGGACCAGCCTTGGGCAGGGATTGGTGAATTCCATACAAATGCTCTCGCGCTACCAACCGCCCATCATACGGGAAACCCGACAGGCTGGTTATAAAATCTTATTCTTCGCCCTCGGATGCATGCTGCTTGCCAGCACCTTTGAGACCGTACATGGTCGTGCTTCCGCTCGACCAGTATTCAAGAATCTCATCGCTGACCATCTTGTTGATGATCTTCTTGACGGCACGAGGTTTTTCATCGGGAAAAAGTCCGGCCAGATCCTTGAAATAGAATTTGCTCTTGTTCTTAGATTTCGAATTCATGAAATCAACAACTTTCTGTACATGCTCGTCCATGAGACCCTCTCATTGTTTTCAAGACATGGGGCGGGAAATACCCGCCCCATTTGATAACCAATGTTATTTCTTGATATTTGCGAAATCCTCGACGCCGTGTGTCCACTTGAAGTTCGTGCTCTGACGCCAGGTATAGTAAGCGGGATCACGGAAATCATCGATGACATGTTCGGTAAAGGGAATGTCGCATACTTCAAAGAATTTTTCCCAACCGATACGTTCAGCCCAGTCACCAAGACGTTCGTACTTATTGGCGTTCTTGGCATAGGCGTCGACGATCTTGCGAATGGTCTTGGTCATTGTAGGCCAGCGAGGAGGCTCGTTGGGGATAAAGGCAACAACGACCTTGGAGAACTTGGGTGCGGAGATACGGTTGGAGATCTTACCACCAACCATGAGTGCGATACCGTCACCTTCCTGGTCTGCCAGAGGCAGGGAAGGACACATGGTGTAACAGTTACCACAGAACATACAACGCTCGTTCTTGATGGCAACGGTCTTGACGGTCTTCTTCTCACCAGATTCGGCTACGATTTCGGCCTTGGAAGGACGGATGGCAGCAACCGGACAAGAAGCAACGGCCAGAGGAATTTCACACAAGTTGTCAATGTACTCGTGATCGATCATGGGCGGCTTTCTGTGGATACCGAGGATAGCCAGGTCGGAACAGTGAACAGCACCACACATGTTCAAACAGCAAGCCATGGAAATACGCAGGATGGCAGGCAGTCTCATGTTGGTGAACTCTTCGAAAAGTTCGTCCATGGTAGCCTTCACGGTACCGGAAGCATCGGTTGCCGGGGTATGACAGTGAATCCAACCCTGGGTGTGAACGATATTGGTAATACAGGCACCGGTTCCGCCAATGGGGAACTTGTAATCGCCACCGGGTCCCTTGCGGCTCAGCAGGTCTTCCTTCAAGGGTTCGATCTTGTCCTTGCTGTCGACCATGAACTCGATGTTGTTACGCGTGGTAAACCGCAGATAGCCGTCGCAATGCTTGTCGGCGATCTCGGTGATCTCACGGATATGCTCGGTACTCATCAAGCGGCAGCCACCACAACGAACGGTGTATACTTCGTCGCCACTCTCTGCCTTGTGCATGAGGACACCGGGTTCCAGAATCTCATGATATGCCCACTTCCCGAAGTTCTTCTTGATGACAGGAGGCAGGAATTCGTTGAAATCACGGGGACCAATATCGGTGATCCTGTTTTCCATCGGTTTATCGGGATTGTATCCGGATGAGATAAATGCCATTTGGGAACCCCCTTATCTTGCGTGATGTTTTCTGAACTCGTTGATGTCGCGATCCCAGCCGCCTTCAACCTCTTCCTCTCTCCACAGGATGTAGGGATTGGAACGGGGTTCCTGGATATGCTGAGGCACAGCCTTGATATTGGTCACTTCCAGGAGCTTCTGGAAGCCCTGACGCTTGATAAGCTCACCAAGACGTTCGCGGTTCTTGCCTTCTTCCATCCACCAGTCCCAGATGTTTTCAATGATTTCCTGGATCTCGTCGTAGTTGTCTTCGACCTTGATGAAGGGAACGAGCAGGGAACCCATCTGAGCACCGTCAAGAATGGGGGACTTGGCGCCGCAGAGCATGGAACAACCGCGATCGTTACCGATCTTCAGAGCACGGGGCATAACATTGATACAATGCATGCAACGGGTACATTCCTTGTTATCGATAACCAGCTTGCCATCTTCAAGGCTCATGCACTGGGAAGGACACAAGTCGATGACTTCTTTCTGGATATCAAACGGCCCCCAGTCACGACCGGCAAAGGCACCGGCATTGGGCTGGATTTCGCCACCAACGTATGCGGCAACAGCTTCCTGATCGATGCGAATCTCATCACGCCAGGTACCGATGAAAGAGAGGTCGGAACGAGCGATGGAGGCTACGCAACCATTGGGACAGCCGTCGAATTTGAACTTGAACTTATAGGGGAATGCGGGGCGATGGAGTTCGTCCTGATATTCGTGGGTCAGATGGGTACACAGGGCCTGGGTGTCGTAACAGGCGAATTCGCAGCGGGACTGACCCAGACAGGTAGCCGGAGTTCTCAGGTTGGAACCGGAACCACCGAGATCCTGATCAAACTTGTGGGTCAGTTCGAAGAAGATTTCTTCAAGCTGCTCGGTTGTGGTACCGATGAAAACGATATCACCGGTTGCACCATGCATGTTGGTCAGACCACTACCGCGGAAATCCCACAGATCACAAAGATCATTGAGGTACTGACTTGTGTAGTACTTACCGGAAGGCTGGTTGACGCGCATGGTATGGAAGTGAGCGACGCCAGGGAAGTTTTCAGGCTGGTCGCAGTAACGACCGATAACGCCACCGCCGTAACCGAAAACACCGACGATACCGCCGTGCTTCCAGTGCGTGGTGCCGTCCTGATAGGAGAGCTCGAGAACGCCCAGAAGGTCGTCACAAACATCGACAGGAATCTGATACTCAACGTTTCTTTCGTTTTTGTGCCTTGCTTCTGCTGCCCGTTTGATATCGGACACAAAACTTGGCCATGGACCTGATTCAAGCTGGTCCAGCAATGGAGTCTCACGTTTAGCCATCGCATTTCCTCCTTTAAGGTTTACACCGGATTTAAGAAAAACCGCATAACAAGCTTCACGTTTGTTAACCGGAATACTTCCCTCGACATCAAAAAATCAAGCTACTAAACATTGTGATTTTTCTTACAAAGCGTCGTTTTTGTCAACCTGAAAATTCCGCCGAAGAGGTCCGATTAACCTACCGGTTCAAAGTGGTCTTTCCCGGTATTTTATGCCTTGATCATCAATAACAACAAGCTTGGGTACAATTAAAAAACGTCTCTTTTATACCGCAATATGAAATGAGCGTCCAGACACAATCGGCATTTTTGCCATACTGTCATGGCGCGCATATCGGCCGATGATTTTAATCCCGAGCCTCCTGGAGAAGCTGTTCCGGGACATCATACCCTGAGGCCAGGGCCTTGTCGAAAGCCTCCCTGGCCTTGGCCTTGTCCCCCAGTTCCAGATGAGCCAGACCAATATTGTTCCAGGCCGGACCGAATTTCGGTTCCTTGGTCACAACCTTGGTGCATTCCTCCAGGCAGGCCGTTGCATCGCCCTGCATCAGATAGGCGGCACCAAGGCTTGTCCGTGCCTGCAAAAAACCAGGATCAAAGGACAGGGCCTTGCGAAACGAGGCAATGGCCTTGTCCACATCCTGTTTCTGCAGGTGTACAAAACCCATGTTCCCATGGGGTACGGCAAATCGCGGACGAATATCCGCAGCCATTTTGTTATAACTCATGCAGCTGTCCAGGTCTCCCCGATACATGGCAATTCCGCCAAGCTGCACATAGGCCTCGGCAAGTTCGGGTTCTTCCTGGATGGCCAGTCTGAGTTCCTTTTCTGCCGCCTCGAAATCACGCTCCCCCAGATAGGTCATGGCCAGATTATAATGCCCGGTACCCGTGTCCGAGGTCGCTTTCATCTCTTCTTTGAATTCTTCAACTATCTGTTTCTTGTCCTTGTCGCTCATGTTCCCTCCTCGTGGTTCGCGGAACAGCGGCTTTTATCGCAATGGCGTCTCACGTCAACTCGCCGTCAAAATCACGTCCCTGCTGGGCAAGCAAGGTACTGTACCACAACGAAAACTCATACATGGCCTTGATCTTCTCGTCATGGGTGGTAGCACCGATGGCCATGGCCTCGACACCTTCCTTGTAGGCCACGCCTACGTCCGTGGTCCGCTTGGCCTTCATGAACTCGGTAACGAGCTGTTGAGCAGTCATGCGAGCGGGTCCCATACGGATGTCAATGGGATCGTTGGGTTCGGCAAACGGATCCCAGGCGTCATACCCGATCCGGTCAATGAACTTGCGCCGTCTTTTGCCCATGCGCTCGTACATGAACCGTTTTTGCTCTTCCTGCTCCGGGGTAAGAATCTTGGTCATCGTCATATGCCCTTCTTGAAAAAGGTAACTTTCAGCTCAAACAACCTCTCGGGATCAGCTTCGAACCGACCACTGGGCTTTCTTGGCCTTTTTGACCCGACTATCAATACCCAGGTAGTCCTCATCATATACCGTCAATACGGCCGAAGACACCGGCACAAACACGGTAGCCAGCTTGTCGTATTTGGATTGCACCCCCTTGACCAGGGCGTTGCTCAACAGAACCAGTGAATCCTGGAGACGCTCGACCTTTACAGTGGGATACGAGGTCCCAGGCGTAAATCCGGACAACCCGCACACATGGGCCTGACCGCCAATCTCCTGAGGGACACCGTACAGCCGGCACGTAATGGGCCGGTGCTCGTACATTTCGCACTTGTTCTCGTCACCCAGAAACGGACATCTGATTTTTTCCTGCCCCACCATTTTGAGCACGTCTTCCCGGGATTCGCCCTTTTGCTCCATTTTAAAGGCCTTTTTCTTGACAATGGCCATCTTTCTGTCTGCCTTGTCCGCCCGCAGATACACACGATTTTTGATCTCCGGCGGGAGCTGCTTGAAATGATGATTGAGATACATCGCCTCAATGAGAGTCAGGTCGAACAGCGCGTAGCAGCAATCACAACAGCCCTTTTTGCACGTCACCTGGTCAGGACAAGACTGCTGGATCTGGGCAAAAGCCTTGTCCGCACCGGCTACAAGCTTTGTATATTCTTCGAAATATTTGGAAAAATCAAGAGACATGGGGACAACCTCACAGCACATGGTTTCACAAGAGCACCGTGGCCGAAACCGGGGCAAGCAAAACCATCCGGGGTTTTCGTGAACAATGCTTCTCAACGGCCGTGCTACCCCACAAGGTAACCGGCTCCATTGCCGAAAAATGGCTTAAATGTTTCGGGAGAAGAGTGCAAGGAAAGGATAGGGAAAAAAGGCCCCCTGGGGAAGGAGGCCTGTACATCAATTACGCTTCTTCAACGGTGATGGCGTCGTGCTCGCAAACTTCGATGCAGGATTCGCATCCGAGGCACTCTTCCTCGTTGACAGGAACGGATTTTTCATTCTGCAGCTCGTAGACTTCCACGGGACAGACATCGACACATTCACTGCATCCAACGCACTTCTCGGCATCAACAGTCACGTTGTAAGACATACATACCTCCAAAAAAGTTGATTAGGCAAGATCACTTACCGGAGTGGTGTATGACCTCCCTCAAAAAGATATATGAGGTCATAAACGCGAAGATTCCAGGACGCAAGTCTTTTTGGAACCTTTTTTTCACCTTGATCTATTTTTTCAAACCGGCACGTTTTGTGTTTGAAAAAATCAAATTAAAACAAGAAATTAAAACAAAAGAACGCACAGCAACCATCATTGGTTACTGTGCGTTCTTGGATACGTTTATTCGCCAATCTCGACCTTGACCCCGACGGCGATCTTGGTCAGCAGCGTCAGGATAAAGAATCCGGTTGCATAGATACCAAGGGAAACCCCGAGTTCAAGCTTGGTGGGTACGTATTCGGTGATTTCCATGAGGGCGTTGGGCACGAACCCACCGCCGATCATGCCGAGGCCCTTGTCGATCCAGGCACCGATGAAAACAAGGAGACAGCCCGCAATGAGCATGTTGTCGTTTTCACGGTTGCTGGGAACGATGAGCACGAGAACGCCAACAAATCCCATGATCATGGACGTCCACATCCAGGGAACCAGCACTCCGTCTCCAAAAAAGAGGTAATGCCAGTGATGGAGATGGCCAGGAATGTTGCTGTAATTGACGGTGAACACCTCACACAGGACCAGAAAGAGGTTCACGGACATGGCATAGGCAATGGTCTTGCCCAGAGCCTTGAAGGCCTCTTTCCCGGGATCGAACTTGGTGGTCGCCCTGACGATGTACAAAAGGATGATGAGAAAGGCGGGTCCGGCAGCAAAAGCCGAGGCCAGAAAACGGGAGGCCAGCACGGCGTCCATCCAGTAACCACGGCCGGGAAGACCACAGTACAGGAACGCGGTCACAGTGTGGATACTCACTGCCCACGGAATGGACAGATAGATGAAAAACTTGATCCACTTGGGCGGGGCCACTTCCTTGCGATGGGCCTGCAGGGTGATCCATCCCACAAAAATGTTGATGAAAAGATACCCGTTGAGAACAATCATATCCCAGAAAAGCATGGAATTGGGTGTGGGATGAATGATGATGTTCATGAGACGCTGGGGCGAACCCAGATCAGCGATGATGAACATGAGACACAGACAGACCATGGCAACGGCATTGAATTCCCCAAAGATGAGCACACGGCCGTAGGTCTTGTAATCATGCAGATACTTGGGAATGACCATCATGACAGCCGAAGCGGCCACCCCGACCAGAAAGGTGAACTGGGCGATATAGAATCCCCAGGACACATCCCGGCTCATTCCGGTGATGGTCAAACCATTTACCAGCTGCGTGGCATAACACGCAGCGCCAACGGTCATGAGAACCAGCAGGATAGCCAACCAGCCCCAATATACCTTGTTTCCGTTGAGAACTTTCTCGAGCATAGCTACCCACCTCTTATATTAAGTAGTAGACGCCTGGTTCCGTTCCAAGCTCGGGTTTTCTGCGAATGGAATACCGCGAAGCAAGAACCTTGCGTACCTCAGACTCAGGATCTTCCAGGTCACCGAACATCATGGCACCCTCCGAGACCTCGACGCAATAAGGAAGCTTTCCTTCGGCCAATCTCTCGGTACAAAACTCGCATTTCTCCACCACCCCTTTGGTGCGCGTGGGAAATTCGGGAGTGGTTTCCTTGATATACGGGCGGGGGTCCATGAAATTGAAACTTCTGGAACCGTAAGGGCATGCAGCCATGCAGTATCTACAGCCTATGCAGCGGTGAAAATCCATCATCACGATCCCGTCTTCACGCTGAAAGGTCGCCTTGGTCGGACACACCCGGACACAGGGAGGATTTTCGCAGTGATTGCACAGGGCAAGCACGGAACGCTGGTCGCCTCCGGGAACAAACTCATGGGACTGCTCCGGAAAAACATTGTGGAACGGCGCGGACCAGATCCACTTGATGTTCTGCTTGGTTTCAATATCAGGGACATTGTGGTTTACATGACAGGCATCAATGCACTTTTTCTCGATGGCCGGGGTCAGCTTCTTCGTATCAATCAGCATGACCCAGCGTCCGGCATGAAGTCCGTGACCATGAGCCGGGGCACCGTGCCTGGAAGCCATGAAAAGCCCTTCCTTGCCGTGGGAACCATGGGATGCCATCAGACGGGAAGCGGGACGCACACTCCAACCGAGGGCAGCCAGACCGGCAACCTTGAGGAATTTTCTACGTGTACTCGTCATTACTTGGCCTCCTTAGGAGCTACGTGACAATCCCAGCAATAAGGAGATACATCCATGGTATTATGACAGGTGTCACAGAACTTTTCCTTGTTATCGTGACATTTCATGCAGGTCTTGACCAGGCTCTTGTTATACATTTTCCCGTTCAGGCCGCTCTGGTACTCATGCATGCCCTCACGCACGACATCATCACGCCAGGTATTGAGCAGCTGCATGTGCTCGGCACGCATCCATTCCTTGGACTCGACACAATATTCGCTGTTCTTGGGAAGCTCGGGCTGGGGCTGCTTGTAGGCCGCCGATCCGGTATTGTACCAGAAGGGAAACGTAAAAAAGACCACAAACACGGCCAGGCCGGCAATCACCGCACCTTTATCGTACATTATTCATCCTCCTTACCAGGCAGGGGTTCGCCTCGCAGATCGGTCTCTCTTTCCTGCTCGTTGGGGAAGACCAGAGCGTTACCCACAAGTTCGTGAATACCGGTCACTCCGACCCCGGGAACCCAATAATCCAGGAGATCGGGAAAAACAGCCCTGTCAATGGCGCAGATGCAGCCCAGGGTGTTCACGCCATGCTTCTCGTGAACATATTTGACGGCATTGGCCCTGGGCAATCCACCCATCATACGCAATTCGTCATCTTCACCAGCGTTGAGGCCGGAACCGCCACCACAACAGAAGGTCTGCTCGCGGATGGTGTTCTCGGGCATCTCGTAGAAATGGTTACAGGTATTCTTGATGACGTACCTGGGCTCATCCAGAAGCCCCATACCACGGGCAGGGTTGCAGGAATCGTGGTAGGTCAACTTGATGTTGTCATTTCTGGACTTGTCCAGGTTCAGTTTGCCGTGCTTGATCAGGTCGGCCGTGAATTCGCAGATGTGCACCATCTTGGTGGAAGCAGCATGCTCGAAGACCGTTCCGGTGATGGGGTTGACCGGCGTTTCCATGTGGGATTTCTGATACTCAGGCCCGTTCATGGTATCCATGTACTGGTTGATCACACGCCACATGTGACCGCATTCGCCACCCAGGATCCATTTGGCGCCGAGACGCTCGGCCTCCATATACATCTTGGAATTAAGACGCTTCATGGTCTCGTGGGAGGTGAAGAAACCAAAGTTTCCACCTTCCGAGGCATAGGTCGACCAGGTCACCTTGAGACCGTATTCCCGCTTGAGGTACTCGAACAGAATCAGATAGCCCATGCAGGTATAGGTACCCGGATCAGCGAACACGTCTCCCGAAGGGGTGATGAACAAAATATCCGCACCCTTTTCATTGAAGGATGGTTCGGGCAGAATTCCGGTGATTTCCTCGATGTCCTCGCAGAAGAAATCGATCATGTCCTTGAAGGCGTGGGGCTGAATGCCCAGATGGTTTCCGGTCCGGTAACAATTGGCCACCGGCGTGGCAATCCAGTCAATGTTCAGGCCAACCAGATTGAGGAGTTCACGCCCCATGATGGTGATTTCAGCTGTGTCGATCCCGTAGGGACAGAACACGGAACATCGACGGCACTCACTGCACTGAAAGAAATAATACCACCATTCCTTGAGCACCGAGAGGGTCAGTTTGCGACCGCCAGCGAACCGTCCCAGAATCTTCCCGGCCTTGGTGAACTCGCCGCGGTACACCGAACGCAGCAGTTCCGCCCTGAGAACGGGCATATTCCGGGGATCACCGGAACCGATAAAGAAGTGACACTTGTCCGCACAGGCTCCACAACGCACACACACGTCCATGAAAACCTTGAAAGTACGGAAACGGTCGAGACGTTCGCGCATCCCGTTGAGGATGATCTCCTGCCAATTTTCCGGAAGCTTCCAGTCATCGTCCAGGGGATTCCAACTTCTGGGATTGGGCAACCCCACATATTCGACGCTCTTGGGGTTGGAGGCGTAACAATATCTTCCCTCCTTGATCTCCAGGGGAAGGTCCATCCAGTCCCCTTTGGGGGGCATGTAATCGATCTTGCTTGCTAGTTCGTCTGCTTTTGGAAGATTAGACATTCTCCACTCCTTCCTGCTTGTCCACCGGCAGGCCGGATTCAATCATTCTCTCTCTGAACTCATCCTCGTACTCGGCATACGTATGCACGGGCACCGGATAGTTCCAGGGATTGATGTGCCTGACAGCTCTGTTGTTGGAGGCCATATTTCTTGTTGGGCTCATGAAAACACCGCCCATATGCATCAATTTGCTCAATGGAAAATACACGAGCAGGGTACAAACCAGAAAGAGATGGACATAAAAAATGACGCCAATGCCCTCGGGGATAACCGGGTGCAGCTGGACCAGGTTCATGGTCAGCTCCTTGATGGCCACCACATCGGTTTTGACGAAGTAGCGCATGGCAATGCCGGTGATGCCAATGGCCAAGATCAGGAGCAGAGGAAAAAAGTCGGCAACCAGAGAGATGTACCGCATGTGGGGGACGACCAGCCTGCGAATGAACAGATAGGCAATGGCCAGAAGGAAGATCCCATCTGTCAGATAGATTGTGGGGGCTCCAAGCTGCAGCACACCGTCAACAGCATCAAACACGGAAATGAAACCCGGGACGGGCTCGGTGAAAAACCGCATGTGCCGTATGACAATGATCAAAAAGGAATAATGAAAGGCCAGGGCCCCCAACCACAGCCATTTGCTGGAGCTGAAGGTCAGACGGGGACCGGAGCGCAGATCAATCTTCGTGTTCCTGAAAAGAGAACGGAAACACAAGACCTCAAGCAGCATCCGCACGACCACTCCAGACGTCGTGAAGGGATTTTCAATCTTTGAATGTTTGATCCAGGGCAACGATTTCTGCTGACCGCAGGTGGTCGGAATCCTGAAGGGCACTGGAGATTTCGCCCAGTTCACGACTCGCATGCAGAATCCGATGACGAACAATAAAAAGGCCGCGTACGGAATGACGGTCCCAAAAAGGGAGTGCCACTCCATTGCTCCCGCTCCGAGTACGGAGACCACGACGAGAGCAAACACCAGAAACAGGGAATAAAGTGCTTTCATCTACCTCTACCTCGTTTAGATTTGCACCACAAAAAATAAACAGACCTCAGTCTGTGACCTCCTCGATAAGGTGGGACTTCTTCAAGAGCTGATTGGTTCGGTTGTACAAATGATTTGCCTTGTGTTTCCAGATTTTTTCCCGGCAGGCCATGTACAGGTCAAAGGCGACACGAGTCATGGTTTCGATGCGAGACTCGATCGCCTCCCATTCACGGATCTCCTCGGGGGTCGTACATGCAGCACCAACCTCGTCCTTGAGAATCTTCTTGATGCTGAAGACAAAGTCAGTGGCAACAGAAGGTCTGAACCCCTGGACCGCGCGAATTCTGACAACACCATCCACAAGCTGCTCAAGACCATCTTCATGGTCTTCCAGAAGCAGATAGTCCAACAGGCCGTCAAGACATGATCGAAACGTGGCTCCGACGGGGTTGGCAAATTCGTTTGTGGTTTCCTTGAAAAATTTGGCTCCCTGGGACTTGTAAGTCTCCAGAAAAACATCCAGCCACGCAGCGGCGATTTTCTTCTTCCGCTGGTACAATCCGTCTCTCAAACTCATGTCGTCTCTGTTCTCTAAAGGTTTCAGCATGTTGGACCGCCTGATCGGGACCTTGCAGTGCAGCCCCAAACGCATAGATGCCGGGTTCTTAAATCACAGGCAATTTGTCGTCAAGCCAAATTGAGAAAACATTAACAAGCTTGATGGCAAAAAACGCCTTTTATTTCATACGATTAGCTGTAATTCGCGCACACTTGGCAAGTCAAGGCCTGTGAAGATGGCCGACAACACCCGCCAGCGCATCTGGATTTTGCATTTCCTGACAAGCTGCGCAGACTTTGGTGCAGGGTAAAGGGTATGGTTTCCCCTCCTTTACACGCGTGATTGAGCCGGAATTTTTTCCTATGCTTTTGGTTGTTTCTATGCTAATTGCCACGGCTCTCGCATTGATACTCCTCCACGTAAAATCTTTAACAAATACCGTGTTGTATATCATGTCTGGAAACCATTCCCACCCCTTGTTGCGTACGCTCTTTCTCGCTTGTCTCTTTCTGGTCACTCTTCCCCTGAACACGCGTGGCGCAACAGATCCCGCAGAAAACATCCCCTGGAATTTGTACGCCGACAGGATCCAAACCCTTGACGGGGGAGAAATCACCGAGGCCCGAGGCAATGTTTTTTTGTTTCAAGGGGACAACCAGCTTCAGGCCGATTATGCCAAGTATTACAAATCAACCCAATGGCTCTACCTCGAAGGAAACATCACCGCCAAGTGGGACGGTGATTTTCTGGAAGCAGAATCGGCCGAATTCGATCTGGGCAATCGCGTGGGCTGGCTGACCAACGGGCAGGTGTTCATCGAGGCCAACCATGTTTATGTCAAGGGAGAAAAAATTCACAAGACCGGGGACAACACCTACACCTTCACCCAGGCAACCGTGACGTCGTGCGATGGCACCCGTCCGGCGTGGTCCCTCAAAACCAGTTCCGGCGACGTGACCATAGACGGATACGCCCGTCTCTGGAACCCGAGGCTCCAGATCAAGGGACAACCGGTTCTCTATGCTCCCTATATGGTCATGCCCGTAAAGACCAAACGTCAAAGCGGATTCCTTCTTCCCCAGCTGGAAGTCAGCAAGCAGCTCGGCACCCACATCAACTTGCCCTACTACCAGGTCATTGACGAAGAATCCGATCTCACCCTGTACGAAAACTACATGAGCAAACGCGGCCTCATGCAGGGGATCGAATTCCGTTCCACCCCGGATCTGGACACCAAAATGCTTGTGCGCTTCGACTGGTTGAAGGATCATCAGGCCTATGAAGACGGTGAATACACATCTGATGTCTGGCAACGTCCCCATCAGGACAGATATTGGCTGCGCGGCAAATTCGACGGCTACCTTCTGTCCCCCCAATGGACAACCAAGCTCGATCTGGATCTTGTTTCCGACTACCAGTATCTTCGGGAATTCAATGACGGACTGAGCGGTTTTGATCAGAGCAGGAAGGACTTTCTGCAAGAATTCGGACGAGATATTGACGATGACGATGATTATCTGCGGGAAAACATTCTTGCTGTCAGCCGATCATGGGCCAATATGGGCTTGGAATTCCGTCTGGAATACACTCAGAACCTGTACTATTTCAATGATAGTACCGATTATGACTCAGCCAAAAATCCAACATTGCAGCGGCTTCCGGAAATCAACTTCAATGTGTACAAACATCAGCTGGCATCGACAATGTTCGAATGGGAAGCAACATCCCAGTACACCTATTTCTGGCGTGAATACGGGACCAAGGGATCAAGGCTGGATATCCATCCCCACATCAGTCTGCCCCTGCGCACCCAATATGGAACAATCATCCCCAAAGTGGGGTGGCGGGAAACCTTGTATGCGGTGGATCGCTTTGAAAACACGGGAAGTACGGTGGATACGACGGATAAATATCCTGTTCGCGGACTTCCCGATGCCTCGGTGGAACTTTCCACCAATCTGTTCAGAATCTATTCACTCCCGGATCTCCCGGTAAACGACAAGGATCATCTTGGGGAATCAGTCTGGAGCAAAATCAAGCACTCCGTCACTCCCGAAATCGAATATTCCTGGATTCCCAATACCCTCCAGGATCAGAAAAAAAATCCCCAGTTCGACAGCGACGATGCCATCTATCCCGAAAGCAACCTGACCTACTCCCTGGTCAACCTGCTGACGCGCAAACGCATGACCGTTGTCAATGACCCTGCAACCCAGGGCAACTCCACAACCACCAAGGCGGATTACCTGGATTTTTTGCGTTTCAAACTGGAACAGAGCTATGACTTCAGGGAAGCGGCGCGTACCGAAGATACGGATCTTTACCCCACCCGTCCCTTTTCCGATATCGAGGCGGAACTGACCATCTTCCCTCGAAAATATCTCAGCCTGACCTCCACTTCCTGGTATTCACCGTATCTCAACCGGATCACCGAGCACGAACATACGGCCCGAATTTTCCTTGACGATCTGGCCAGTGCATACTGCGGCCTGGATTTCGTGGATCGGGAACAGGAATACCCCTACAAGACCAATTATCTTGGTACGGGTGATCGATCACGCATCCTGACCCTTGGAGGGGATGTTGCCCTGCCCAGAAACTGGTTTTTGGCTGTGGACTACAAGGCCGATCTCGAAGACGGACAGGATCTTGATCGCAAGATGACCCTGACCTACAAACATCAATGCTTTACCTTTGAATGTTTCCTGTCCAAAACCGATACTGATGAAAAAATCGCTGTCATGATCACCCTGTACAATTTGGGAAGCATGGGAGGCTGACGTTGACCCCACCTATCCGGATTCTTCCACCAGAACTTCAAAGCCAGATTGCCGCCGGAGAAGTGCTTGAACGCCCGGCCAGCGCAGTCAAGGAACTGGTGGAAAACAGCCTTGACGCCGGGGCGACCTCCATTGATGTGGAAATTGACCGGGGCGGACAGGAACGCATCCTGGTCCAGGACAATGGTCAGGGCATTGCCGAGCAGGATCTGCCGCTGGCATTGACCCGTCATGCCACAAGCAAAATCGTTTCTCTGGACGACCTGCAACGCATTTCCAGTTTTGGTTTCCGAGGGGAGGCCCTGGCATCCATTGCTTCGGTTTCCCGCACCCTGATCACGACCATTGTACCCGGGGCAGACCAGGGCATTCAGGCCGAAGCCGTCCATGGCAAACTTGCTGAAATCCGTCCTGCCGCCATTGCCCGGGGTACACGCATCGAGGTGAGGGATCTTTTCGCCAATGTTCCGGTCCGTCTCAAATTTCTCAAGACCACGGCCACAGAAGCCAAACGGTGCCAGGAAGCCATGGCCCACATGGCGCTGGCGCATCTCGACGTATCCTTCTCCCTGACCCACAACGGCCGCGAAATTTTTCGATTCCTGGCCGGAGAATCCCTTGAACATCGCCTGCAACGCATCTGGCCGCCCCATCTCGTCCAGGACCTCGTGCCCATCCAACGCGAACGGGACGGCATGCGGATAACCGGACTTGTGGGCACTCCCGGCCAGGCTCAGGGACGCGGGGACAGAATCATCATGTATGTGAACGATCGACCTGTAAAAGACAAACTTCTTTTACGGGCCCTGAGGCAGGGCTACAAGGGAACCCTTTTGTCCAAGGAATATCCCCAGGCAGTGCTCTTTCTGCGTCTGCCGACGCGTGAAGTGGACGTGAATGTTCATCCGGCCAAGACCGAGGTCAGATTTCTGGACGAGCGGGCGATCTTTTCCCTTATTCAGGGAGCCGTGCGCAATGGCCTGGATGCCTGTCTGGCACAAGCGGACCTCCAGCCCCTTGCTCCGCAACCCACCTGGGCTGAACGAAATGTGGGCATGAACATGCCCGAACAGGTACGGCAGGGGGAACATCAAACCAGGCCATCAGGGAGCATGGAATCTCCCTGGGACAACACCTCCCGCCAACCCAAATTTGCTTCCCTGCGCGAGGCCGAACGTCTCTATACCTTTGCGCAGGGCATGCGTCCGGCCAAGGACGATACGGCCCTGACCGCCCACCCGGGGGAAGAACCCCCTGAACGCCTTGAGTCTGATGGCCCTGCATCTCCTGTTGGTCCGCATCCCGGCACGGAGCTTGTCCGGCAAGCGGATGCAACACATGACATTACCTATCATGGCCAATTCCACCGGACCTATCTCATTATAAGCAGGGGTGATACACTTTTGCTCATGGACCAGCATGCAGCCCATGAAAGGGTCCTCTACCACGCATTCTCCACGGCCGGCAGACATGGAGAACACCAGCGTCTGGCCATTCCGATGGAAATGTCCCTGCATCCTTCGGAACGCGAGGTCCTGGAAAAAATATGGAACGATCTGGACCAAATCGGCTTTACACTGGAACGTCCCGAACCTGCCACCGTGGTTATCCGGGCCATTCCCACAAGTCTTGAGACCGGTGAGGCCATGAGCTATCTGCGAACGGTCCTTGCCGAACAAACCAGGGACATGGACAGCCTCTGGACGACCCTGGCTTGCAAGAGCGCCATCAAGGCCGGACAGGTGCTGACCCATGACGAGGCCATGAGCCTTATACAGGCCTGGTCCCAATGTCCGGACAACCGGTATTGTCCTCACGGCCGCCCGGTCATTCTCACCTGGACGGTCAGAGAAGTGGAAAAACGGTTCAAGAGAAAACCGTGATTCGCACCAACAACAAAGCACGCCCTCACATAAGGAGGCCCATGCATGAACATTCTACTCGTTGGATCAGGAGGCCGGGAACATGCTCTGGCCTGGAAAATCAGGCAAAGTCCCCTGACAACCACCCTGTATATAGCTCCTGGTAACGGCGGCACCGCCCTGGAAGGTCAAAACGTGGATATCGCCCCGGACGACATCCCGGCACTGGTGGATTTTGCGATCAGCAAATCCATAGATCTGGTCGTTGTTGGACCGGAGCTCCCGCTGGTTCTGGGACTCAAGAATGCCCTTGAGGAAAAGAACATCCCCTGCTTTGGACCGGGAGCCTATGCCGCCCAGCTGGAAGGATCCAAGGGATTTGCCAAATCCATGATGCAGGAAGCCGAGGTGCCCACGGCCGACTTCGCGGTGTTCGACGACTTCACCATGGCCAGGGAATATCTGGAAAAACAGACCATGCCCGTGGTCATCAAGGCAGATGGACTCGCTGCCGGCAAGGGCGTGGTCATTGTCAACACGGTGCAGGAAGGCGTAACCACCCTCAGGGAAATGATGGAAGACAAGGTGTTCGGAAGCGCAGGCACCCGGGTGGTCATAGAGGAAGCCCTGCAGGGCGAAGAGGCATCCTTTCTGGCCTTTTGCGACGGTCGTACGGTAGTGGCCCTGCCCTCGTCCCAGGATCACAAGCGGATCGGCGAGGGAGATACCGGCCCCAACACCGGAGGCATGGGCGCCTACAGCCCGGCACCCATTTTGCCCCGCACAGACTACCAGGCAACAAGTGATCTGGTTCTCAAGCCCATCATTCAGCATCTTGAGGCCATGGACCACCCCTTCAAGGGGATTCTTTATGCAGGGCTCATGTATACGGACAAAGGTCCTCATGTCCTGGAATACAACGTCCGATTCGGTGATCCCGAATGCCAGCCTCTCCTGGCCCGTCTGGACACGGACATTGTGGAAATCATGCTCGCCTGCGTCGAAGGCCGCCTGGATACCATTGACATCGTCATCAAGCCCGAACACAGCCTGTGTGTGGTCCTGGCCGCCAAAGGCTACCCGGGAAGCTATGAAAAGGGCATGGAAATCAGCGGTATCGATGATGCCGAAGCCATTCCCGGGGTCAAGGTTTTCCAGGCCGGAACCCGACTGGAAAACGGAAAAACACTCTGCAACGGCGGACGTGTCCTTGGCGTAACCGCTCTGGGAAAAGATCTGGCCGAGGCCAAGGACAAGGCCTATCAGGCCGTGAACAAAATTGCGTTTAACGGCAAATATTTTCGCGGTGATATCGGCGACAAAGGGTTATCAAGAGGATAGTAACCCGCACGGATAGCGAACCTGTCGCAGGAATCAGCATTGCAAGGAGAAACCATGCCCAAGGTAGCCATATTCATGGGAAGTATCTCGGACGAGGAAAAGGTCCGCCCCTGTGCGGACATCCTGGACAAGCTCGGCATTGATCATCTCTTGACCGTCACTTCGGCCCACAGGACTCCGGAAAGGACCGAGCGTCTGATCAGGGAAATGGAAGAACAGGGATGTCAGGTGTTCATCTGTGCGGCCGGCCTGGCCGCCCATCTGGCAGGAGCCGTGGCAGCAAGAACAAGCAAACCCGTTTTGGGAATCCCCATCACCGGTTCGCCACTGGGAGGATGGGATGCCCTGTTGGCAACGGTTCAGATGCCTCCTGGATTTCCTGTCGGCACCCTGGCTCTGGACAAGGTCGGGGCCAGGAATGCGGCCTGGCTGGCCGCCCAGATCATCGCCCTGAACGATCCGGATCTGGCCCAAAGAATCGAGCAGGAACGCGCTGTCATGCGTGAGAATGTGGAAAAGGCAGCTCAGAGCCTGCAATAAACGGCATCATCTCAACAAGATAAAAAGCCCCCTGGAAGCGATTTGCTTCCAGGGGGCTTTTTCATGGGTTCACATTCATGGTCCCGTGCCAAGCCGGCTCAACCGGCTCTTTATCTTCTTGGTCCTTCTATTTCTCGTACCCTTCAAGAAACTTGAGGAAATCATTCTCC
Source organism: Desulfoplanes formicivorans (assembly GCF_001748225.1). NCBI lineage: Bacteria > Pseudomonadati > Thermodesulfobacteriota > Desulfovibrionia > Desulfovibrionales > Desulfoplanaceae > Desulfoplanes > Desulfoplanes formicivorans. Next base: position 249,796 of record NZ_BDFE01000008.1, on the reverse strand, counting down.
GGGGTCATGATCAGCCGCGTGTTCCTGGAGAGGCCCTGCTTATACGCCTCAAGACTCTTGACGAACCTGTAGAATTCCGGATCCTGACCCAGGGATTTGGCATAGATTTCCGTGGCCATGGCGTCCCCCTCACCCTTGAGCACCTCGGCCTGCTTGCGTGCCTTGGCAAGCATGATGGCCCGTTCCCTGTCAGCGCCCGTACTGATCTTCACCCCGAGTTCACGACCCTCGGAACGGTACTGCTTGGCCTGCCGTTCACGCTCAGCCCGCATACGGCCATAAATGGCCTTCTGGTTTTCAGGGGGAAGATCGGTCCGTTTGATACGCACATCCAGGACCAGAATACCGTAATCCTTGAGCAGCGAATTGGCCTTTTCGGTGACCTGGCTCATGATCTCGGCCCGGTCACTGGAGACGATTTCCGTCAGGGTAAACCGGCCCAAAGAGACCCTGAGTTCGGCGTAGATGATATCATCAAGTCGGGAACGACCGCCCTCGATATTGTGCACGGTCCGATAGAACAGCAAGGGGTCGCTGATACGCCATCTGGAGTAATTGTCCACCACCAGATTTTTCTTGTCCTTGGTCAGGATTTCGGCTGGTGGGGCATCGTATTCCAGAATGCGGTTATCGAAAAAAATCACGTTCTGGACAAAGGGAATCTTGAAATGCAACCCGGGTCCTTTGCTGTCTCCAACGGGCTTTCCAAGTTGCAGGACAATGGCCCGCTGGGTCTGGTCCACGGTGTATACGGACTGAAACAGACCAAGGGCCAGGGCCACGACAACAATGATGATAATGGTGGGTATTTTCTTCTCAGTCATGGCCTAGTTACCTCCCTTGTTCCCGGTTGCGGCATTGCTGGCCCCCTGCATCCTGCCCGTTGGGGCCGGCTCTCCAAGCCGATCCAGAGGAAGATAGGGAACCGCCTTGCCCAGGGCCTCACTGGAAAGAATGACCTTCTGGACACTGGGCTGGGACAAAATGGATTCCATGGTTTCCAGATACAATCGTTTCTTGGTAATATCCTTGGCCTTTTTGTACTCACGCAACACAGCCAAAAACCGGGAACTATCACCCTCGGCCTTGTTGATCACGGTTTGCTTATACGCCTCGGCCTGGTTCACAATACTGGCAACTTCACCTCGGGTTTTGGGAATGAGGTCATTACGATAGGCCTCGGCCTCGTTGATGAACCGGCTCTTGTCTTCCTTGGCACTGGCCACATCCTTGAAGGCGTCACTGACCTCCTTGGGCGGATGAACATCCTGGAGCTGAACCGCCACGATATTGATCCCACTGGTGTAATGATCAAGGATGGTCTGCAAAAGTTGCTTGGTATCATTTTGGATGGCAAATTTGCCGGTTGTCAGAGCATTGTCGATTTTGTTGTGCCCAATAACCTTGCGCATGGCCGCCTCGGCAGCATCCTTGACGGTTTTCTGGGGCTGGCTGATATTAAACAGATAATCCTGGGCATTCTTGATCTGATACTGAACAATGAATTGCACATTGACGATATTCTCATCGCCGGTGAGCATGAGAGCCTCTTCAGGAAAGGATCGATTCTGGCCCGCTACATAGCCCCGCTGCCCGCCTCCGGAACGAAATCCTATCTCGATACGCCGGACCTGAGTGACCTTGGGGGTCTGAACGGACTCCAAAGGCACGGGCAGATGATAATGGGGCCCGGGCGGAGTTGTCCTGGCATAGGCCCCGAAACGCTGGACCACCCCGACTTCGTCCGGCTCGACAATGTAAATGCCACTGGCCAGCCAAAGAAGGACCACAATGGCAACGACAAATTTCATCCCGGGAAACTTCATCTGCCAGATCTGTTTGATCTTGTCTTCCAGATTTCCCAGATCCGGCGTCCTTCCAGGCTGGTTCCTCTGCTTCTGCTCCTGCAATTTCTCCCAATCCCAACTCATAGATATCTCCACATAAAAGTGTGTGCCCTGATGGTGGTTATACCGTACGGCAAGCCTCGCAACAGCACGGCAACCACTTCCCGTGCCGTACTCTCCAAGATGTACCAAAGCGAATCCTGCGACAGGAACCCCGACAGATAGACATCAAATCGCCTACTGACAACCCCTTCAGCTTCTTCGTCTTTTTTTGACTTTTACTTGAGGGATGTTTATTTGTCCAAAATGTCGATCGACCTGTTTCTGTCAGTAACCAGACACGCGCTTCGCACAAAGGCCATTGCGACAGTCGGGCACAATTCATGCTTGTTGCCAACACGCAGCGTGCCGGGAAACGTGGACGCCAAGGATCCGTCAAGAGAAACAATCAGCCAAACAGTACCAACAGGATACCCTAATGAAACCGATCAATCAATCAATTTTCAGAGCTTATGACATCCGGGGCATCGTGGACAAGGATTTTGACGAAGAATGGGTCGAAACCCTGGGCCGCGCCTGCGGAACCTTTTTCCGCAACAAGGGACACCAACGCGCTGTTGTCGGCCATGACTGCCGGCACTCTTCCTCGCGCTACCAGGCCCGCATGGTCCAGGGGCTCCTGGATACCGGCATCCATGTAACCTTTATCAACATGGTTGCCACGCCCCTTTTCTATTATGCGGTCAAGAAACTGGGTTTTCATGCCGGGGTAATGATCACCGCCAGCCATAACCCGAAGGAATTCAACGGATTCAAGGTCTGGGAAGGCAAAAGCACCGTACATACCCATGACATCCAGGCCATCTACTCCATCATGGCTCAAGGAGATTTCATCCAGGGAGACGGCATGGCCACAGAGATGGATATCGAACCCGCCTATCTTGATGAGCTTGCTTCCCAGACAACCCTGAACCGGCCCATCAAGGTTGTTGTGGACGGAGGCAACGGAAGCGCAGGCCTTGTTTGCGCCCAGCTGCTGGAACGCATCGGGGCCACGGTCATCCCCCTGTACTGTGAACCCGACGGATCCTTTCCCAACCATCACCCCGACCCCACCGTGCCGGAAAATGTCCGCGATCTCCGTAAAGCCGTTCTTGAACACGGGGCTGCACTGGGCATCGGGCTGGACGGCGACGGTGACCGTATCGGCGTGATCGATGAAAAGGGTGAAATTGTCTATGGGGACAAGCTGCTGGCCATATATGCCCGGGACATGCTGCACAACCATCCAGGAGCCACCGTTATCGGCGAGGTCAAATGTTCCCACCTCCTGTTTGAAGACATTGCCAAGCACGGGGGAAAACCCCTGATGTGGAAAACCGGCCATTCCCTGATCAAGGCAAAAATGCGGGAGACCGGGGCCCTTCTGGCCGGCGAGATGAGCGGACACATGTTTTTTGCCGATCGGTTTTACGGATTCGATGATGCCCTGTATGCAGCCCAACGGCTGGTCGAAATCCTGGGCAACAAGGAACAATCCGCCTTGAGCACCTTGCTCGCGGACTGGCCTGTCACCTACAACACTCCGGAAATCAGAATGGAATGCCCCGAAGGAATCAAATTCGAGGTTATCCGCAAGGCCCAGACGTATTTCAGGCAGGGATTCGACATGAACGATGTGGACGGAGTGCGCCTGACATTCAAGGACGGTTGGGCACTGCTCCGCGCCTCCAACACCCAGCCGGTACTGGTCCTGCGCTTTGAAGCCGAATCCCAACAACGTTTGGCCGAAATCAGGAAAATTATCGAAACTCCCTTGCAGACATGGATCAAGGAACTTTCCAACCCATAGGAGCTGTCTGACGTGTTCCTCTCCAAAATCTCCCGGGGCCGGGCCGGCGAAACCCCGTTGACCCGCATATTGCGGTTAATGGGCGTTGTGGCCGTCTTTATCCTCGTGAGCGTGCTCTACTGGCATTATTACGAACATTCCCTGGACCAGATCATGACCAAACAGTCCGTCTGGGACCAGACCAAAACCCTGACCACAGATCAGAAACGGGCCATCCAGTCTTTCTCCAGGATGCTCAAATCACGCTACGGCATGAATCTCAAGCTCAAGATTACCAGGGAACACGTGGTGGTCCCTGCCCTTAATGCCAAAACAATGTTCATCGGTATCTGTCCGGACAGACAGGAAGTCACGGTCATCTTCCCCCCCCTGATGCGATCGGCTTTGGGAACCCGGTTCGAGGACTATCTGAACCGAGAACACTTCACCCCCTATTGGCAGGACGGACAATGGCATCAGGGGTTGGGATCGGCTTTGGCCCTTATTGGAGAACAACTCGAAAAACTGGACGACCATGAACACACCAACTGAACGTCCCCATGTGAACGCCTATACGGACGGTTCGGCATTGGGCAATCCCGGGCCCGGAGGATGGGGAACGATTCTTGAGCACAAGGGTAAAATCAAAGAACTTTCCGGAGGGTTTGCCCGAACCACCAACAATCGCATGGAAATCCTTGCGGCCATCAAGGCCCTGGAGGCCCTGAACCGGACGGCAAGCGTGGATCTGTACACGGATTCCAAATACCTGTGCGATGCCATCAATAAAAACTGGATCAAAGGGTGGATGCGAAACGGCTGGAAGACATCGGCCAAAAAACCGGTCAAGAATCAGGACCTGTGGACCCGGCTGGTCCCCCTGATCAACCGACACGAGGTCCATTTCCACTGGGTCAAGGGCCACAACGGACATCCGGAAAACGAACGGTGCGACGAACTGGCCAAGGAAGCGGCTTCAGGAACACAATTGCCGGTGGACACGGGCTATGAGGGGTAGACCTGTGGCGGTCAACGTTTACGTCCCTTTGCCCATCCTCCCCGGCTGCCAAGGTCCGTAATATCCCCTGACACGATCACCTTCCACGCCACCTTCCCGGAAACGGCAGCCTCCTTCACGACAACGCCGAGAGGACCAGGTCAACGTCCAGAAGTTTCTGATCCCGCTGTCTGGACCTGATGGTCAACCGTTTCACCCGAACCTGTTCGGAAGCCGTTTCTATGTGAAAGAGATAGGGCACCAAAATCTCCAGATTCACCCCTGTAAGGCGCATTTCCACCAATTCCTCGGTGCGTTCCGGGGAAATCCTCTTCTGGGCTGGACGCATGAACACAATGTGCTTGCGAAGCCCGTCCCTGGCGGCCAGTGATTCCACAAACGAAAACAGGGTAAACTCAGCCGGACGCTTGAGCGCTGCCTTGCCCATCCGTTCCAGAGCCGTATTCTGCCGGGCATATTGATCCCCCAAGGTCATGATTTCCCGGAGATATTGCCGGGATCGTCGGATCTTGACCTCAAGACCATCTCTTTTCTCCCTCAACGGCACGATTCCCCACTGGGAAACGGCCATTCCCCCCACAGCAATCAGGACAATGAACAGCAATATCTTCCTGGTTTTCGGATTCAGATTTTCGAACATGAATCGCCTCGCAAAACATACGTGTAAAAACTGAATGCGGCCCCCTATTTCATTCCCTGTCCAGCTCCAGGGTGAACTGGACCGTTCCATCCCTGGCCACACTTTTGGCGCCCTTGATGACGACCTGGGCAAAAAACGGGGAAGACTGCAGCCGCTGTTTCATGGCTTCCACGGTGGCAAATCCATCGGCCGAGCCTGAAATCCTGACCTTGGCACCATCAAGGGTAAGCATGTCCAGATTGACCTTGAAGGACGAATTCACCAGCGTACTGATCGCCTGCAGGATCTCGATGGCCGATCCCCCTGGGCCTTCATTATCAAGATTCTCGGCATCAAAAACAGCCAGTCTGTCTTTGAGAATACTGACATACTGGGAAGGCAGCATGCCCTTGCGAACATCGGGTAGAATTTCCGAAATCCGGGTACGAATCTGCCCTTCAAGCATGTCCAGTTGCTGGTTCTGGTGGTGCACCGCTCTTGCCAGGGTGAACAGGTACACCCCAAGGAGCAACACCGCACACACACCCAGATGCACCAATCGCTGGCGCCGATCCCTGAAGGTTGTCAGGGGGGCGAATTCCTTGATGCGAAAATTGAAGCCGGCGTCCTGTTTCCTGGCCCTCAAGGCCAGACCGCTTGCATGGTGCAAAAGCGACGCTTGTGCCTGATGTTCCGTGATATTCTGAAAAAAATCCTTTCTGAGTTCACCCATGGTTTGCGCGGGAATTTGCACGGCACATTCCAGGGACGATCCAAGTCCCTGCACCAGACACCCCCCGCCACACAAAACGATCTGCTCGGGCCGGGTATCGGCCAAGGTCCCGGCCGTGTTTGCCCAGCCGATCATGCAGAGATCTATCAGGGAACCAATCCTGGCTGACCACGTGGCAAGATCTCCCTCGGCAAGCTCAATGATTGCGGCATCTGTCTGCTGGTGCCCGCTGGAAAACGAGGAGATTCCCGTGGCCACGAAACGGTGTTCCATGATCTGCCCCTGACTGACCAGAAACACCTCGGTCCCGGACCATCCGGCATCAACCACAACAAGGGGATCGGGGACCGGGCCGTACTCCTGATCAAGAAGTGCCAACATGCCGTGCCAGGCAAGATCGATCACCTCGATATGCAGTTGTTCCTTTCTGAAGGCCCGGATAAGGGAATGCAGTTCCTCCCGGCTCATGGAACCTGTCAGGACCCTCTGCTCTCCGGACCGGGTCTTTCCCTGTTTGGTGAACACGGAAACCAGATCTCCAATGGGTAAGGGAAGCATGCCTTCCAATTCGAAATCAAGAACCTGGGAAATCTTGGAGAAACTGGTGAAAGGAAAAGTAAGGTGACGGACAAAGACCTGACGGGACGACAGCCCCAGAATAATCCTGTCGCTTGCAAGGTCCTTGTCTGCCACGGCCTGTGCGATGACCCGGGCCAAACGATCATGGGCATCAGCCTGCCCTGAACCGTGTGCACCGGCTTGGGCATCTCCTGCCGGGTCAACATCAGGATCCCGTTGCAGGATCGCGGTGCCCGTGATCACGGAACCCTGCATGGACCGCTCGATGCGAACCATCTTGATCAGGGAAGAACCCGCATCAATACCGAGAATTGTTTCAGCCATATGATTGGCGCCCTCTTGGTGGTGATTGCAAAACAATGGTTGGGGACTCACTGAAACGGACGACCTCGGTCACGCCACCGCATTCGATGGCCGGGAGGAAACGCCAACCGCCTCGGATTCGGGACCCCGCTTCAAAACTGTACCTGTGCCACGCTTACACTCTTGGGGATGAATTGTGACAGGGCGGGTTGTTCGTTCCGGTGCAGAATCGCCCAGCCGGTTCGGGATATCGCACCAACCGTACCCGTGGCTCGAACCGCAAACCAGGCGCTTGTGGTCACGGTGTCGGGAAAGGTGACAAAAGCGGATCCTTCTGTCGCCAATGCCCTGTACCAGTCAGAACGGGTCAGCTGATCCCTGTTCCAGGCATCCCGCCGGTACACGTCCATGGCCATGGCCAAAGGCAGGACCACATCTTCTTCCACATCCCGGGCAAGGGCCTGGAGGATCAGGGGATGGGCGGTGTTGATGTTCACCCCGTCCGTATGCACGACCGAAACCAGATCCTTAAGTCCGGGTGTTGTGTTCCTGTCACCATTATACAAGAAATCGACCAGATCGACGGCAATCCCCAATAGTTCGAGCACCAATCGGATCTCGGTCACATCACTGAGAGGGGCATTGCGGCATTCTTCGAGCTCTTCCACATCAACCCGTTGTCCGTCCTGAAGCTCCGCGGGGAGAGACATTTGCCCATCCCTGTCCATCCAGTCCTTGAGTCCCCAGACCACATAGCTGGCAAGGTTTCTGGCTTCCTCCTGACCAAGGTCAGTTGCCCGAAGCATGGTCGAGACCAGGGTCACCAGGGTTCTGGCAACATCATCTTCGTCCCCTTGAACATCAACGAGACGATTGATCGGAAACTTGCCCTGCTCGTCAACGATCTCAAGCTCGATCTCCCCGATTGTGATTTCAGGGATCACGAAATTCTGGGTATCAGGGAACCTGGCCCAATCTTCGAGAAGGGTATCCACGGCCTGATCATTGTCCCTGTCCGCCACCATGTCCTGATACAAAAGAACCTGGGCCAGACGTATCCCGGACAGGGCCAGCCGCTCGGCCTGAATCCCGTTGCGAAACATGGTTGCCCCGGCCGTGGTCACCTGCATGGTGCGCATTCCATGGATGACCACAACAGTCAGCACGGAAAGAACGATCAGGGTCAGAAAAAGCACAGAGCCCTGTTGGGCAGGAAAAAATTTATGATTCATGATCCGCCCGCCGCGAGAACCTGGGGATGGACAGTCATGGGGTAGACAACCTGCTGACCGTCCCGGTCCACACGCAAGGTCCAGCTGATCAGTCTGGGGACAACAGGTTTTCTGGCCCTTTTGCGTGCTGTACCGTCCCATGTCGTAAACCGCTCCCCTGTTTCATCCAGATAGATCGGCCCTGCCCTGTCGGTCCACACAAGGCCGTCGGCCAGCTCAATCATCTCAATCTTCTGTTCCGGATACAAACCGGCAAAGGGAAGCTCCCGACGAAGCAGAACATACCTGCCGTTCTCATCATTTTCGTTCTCGGGCACGAGCACATAGGAGACCAGATTGATCCGTTGCACTTCGTCATTATCTGCAAACCCCAACGAGGCCCGGGAGGGGAAAGCCATGACCACGATCCCTTCCTCATCCTGCGGAGGGGTATCCATCTCGTTCCCCCAAAACAGAGGCACCTCGACTTCGGTTCCCTTGTCACTGGTCCTGTTGGTCTCCTGAGTCGCATTGTCTTCAAGATAGACATCCCCGCCACGAAAGGCACTAAGATCCGCGGCAACCATGGGGGCATAAGATCTGAGATCATTGGTTATCCGGGAAACAACCATGCGCATCATCCGATCCGCCCTGGAAGACGATTCCAGGTCCCTGGCCACGTCCAGGCAGGAGGCATAGACCCCGAACAGCACGCTCATGACCGTGGCAGTCATGGTCAGGGCGATAAGGATCTCAAGCAGGGTAAATCCTTGATCTGCAACACCTGGAACACGATCCATCTCATTGTTCTCCCGTCAAGAAAAGCTCTTCAAGCACCAGGACACGGCTCTGGTCCCGGGCGAGACGGATGGTCAACACCCCCTTTTCCATGGCTGTTACGTCCGTGGCAACAGTCTCCATTTCCCAGGCGTATCCATCATACGGGGGATCAAAGGTCCCCTGCCATACCTCCCATTTGTCCAGGCCCGCGGCTCCGATTTCTTCCAGGAGATTCTGTCCGAGCATACCGACCTCGGTCATCTCCCGGGAAGCGATCAAGGCTTTCTGATTGTCGCCACTTCCCTTGAGAACCGCCAAAAGACCCACCGCAAGAATGATCAGGGCGACCAAAACCTCCATGAGGGTCAGACCACAGGGAGAGGACAGACCCCTGGATCTTGACGCCAGGGAACCATTGGCAACCGGGGCAGTTGAAAGAGGCTTCATCCGTTAACCTTGATCCTTGAAGAAATCCTCAAATCCCTTGTCACCGGCAACAACCACCGGCCGAGGGTTGAAAGGCTTGAGATAGATGGTTTGGATGCGTCCGTCCTCGGCCAGGCAGTGGATCAGGGCTGGCTCGGCCAGACCGTTCGGCAAAAAGGCCAGGGCCGCCCTTTTTTCTTTGATGACCTCGCCGGTGCGGATCAGGACAACATCCCGGAAGCGGGTCCCCCTCTCGGGCCTGAGGACAAGGGTCTGCTTGTCCTTGTCCAGCAAGGCGTCATCAACCCATTTGAGAGACGAGGAGACATCAAGAACAAGGGTCCAGGTTTTCCTGTCGAGCATGGCCTGATTTCTGGCCTGATCAGCCCCGCTCAAAACCCGGTTCACGGTCATGCGCAGGGAATCGCCACCCAAAATCCTGTCCATACCGGGAAGAACCAATCCCAGCGTCAAGCCGACAATGAACAGGACCATGGTCAGCTCGATGAGGGTGAACCCCCTATTCGAGTTCCCAGCTCCTGATATCGGCATTGGCACCTTCACCGCCTTCCTCGCCATCGGCACCGTAGGAAATGATTTCCACATCGTCGTGCTCACCCGGAGAGATATACACATAATTGTTGTTCCAGGGATCAAGAGGGACCTTGGAAATGTATCCCTTTTCCGGATAATTGGCGGGCACCTTGCCCACTGTGGGTTTTTCCACCAGGGCGATAAGCCCCTGCTCAGTGCTCGGATACTCCCCGGTATCAAGTTTGTATTTCTTGACCGCAGTGAGCAGACTTTCGATCTGCATTTTGGCCTTGACCACTCGGGCCTTGTCCGGTTCGTCCATGAGTCTGGGCACAATGAGCCCGGCCAGAATACCCAGGATGACAATGACCACCATGATTTCAATGAGGGTGAAACCCCGCTGAAGGCGCGAGCCCTGTCCGGTTGTTCCATGATACCTCGTACGCATATGCATGACTCCCTGATAATCGGGGACCGCCACCAGTGGGCAGCATCCCGTCATCGTGTCTTTTTGATCCAGCATGTTTTCTTTTGTGCTACTTCTTTCCCTTTCCGTGAACACGATTTTCAAACATTCTCCCGGCTTTCACCAGGCGTATACTGTCCTTGCGGATGGCCTCGACCGTATACCCCCGGCCCACAACATCTCCCTGTTTGACAATACGTTCGTTCACAACGGCCAATCGGGACCGGGGAAGCGGGTCCCAGACAATGGCGGCCACTACGATCTCCGGGGACGAGGGCAACACCGGTTCCCGGATTTCGGACAGATGATTCCTTGATGCGCGCGCCGGTTTCTCCTGCCCCGAAGACCTGGCAGGAAGTACAGAGTCTGAACTGGAAGCACCTGTTTGGGACCTGCGCCCGGGATTGGTCGTCCCGGGTCGGGCGATATCGGCCCCTTTTCTTTGGGCCAGCAGTTCGAGTATCTTTTCCAATTTTGCTTCCACCCCTGTTTGTGTTCCATTGTCCCCGTCAACTGCGGCCACCGAACCAGGAGTTCCAGGAGCCTTGTGTTCAGACATTTCAAGGCTGCCTGATGTAACGTTAACTGGCTTCTCCCGGGATGGAACAAGCGCAGAAACAGCCAGGTTGCCGGAAGGCCCGGGCGGATGGAGGGGGCTAGAAAAGCCCACAAGGCCGAGGGCCAGAAACGTTCCCACCAGCACGGGTCCCCACACGTACTGCTCCCCATGTTTCCTGTTCGGAAAAAGAAGAGGCACACAGACCGGATCGGTGCACACCTGTTCCACGTCTCTGGGAACGATTCGATGGACTCGTCCCTCATAGGCCCCTTCAAGAAGACGTTCGCAAACCTGATTGATCAGCCGCGGATTCCCCCGGGTTACCTTCCAGATTCTGGACACGGCCCCAGACGTGAACAGGGTCTTGCCCGACCAGCCTGCCTGATCCAGACGAAAACGGATATACTCGGCAACCTCCTTCTTGGTCAGGTCGGTAACCATGATCCGATTCCCGAGGCGTTGATTCAAAGAAGCAAATCTCGGCTGACGCAGGGTTTCCTGGAACTCGTTCTGACCGGCCAAAACCATCTGCAAGAGATGGCGACCCCGGTGCTGAATATTGGTCACGATGAGCAGGAACTCGAGCACGTCGGGACTGAGCAGATGGGCCTCGTCCAAAAAGAGTACAACCACCTTGCCCTGCCTGTCCTGATCCTTCAGGAACGTTGCCAGTACACGAATAATATCTCCCGTTCCCGCAACATCCCCGGCAAGTCCGAACTCCAGAAGGATCTGACGGCCAAACTCCCGGACATCCAGAAACGGATTGCCCAGATACCCCATCACAAACTCGTCGCGGTACCGGGTCTGGATGTACCGACAGACCGTTGTCTTGCCCTGACCGATCTCGCCCATGACAAGAATCAGTCCGGCCCGTTCCCGAATGGCGTGGACGACCCGATCCACGGCCCTGAGATGCAGCCCGGATCCGAAAAAATAATCCGGATCTGGCGCGGTTCTGAAAGGGCTCTGCTTGAGCCCGAAGTAGGAAACATACATAATGTCAAAGGCAGGAGAGGAATATGCGCAATACGCTGTTTCCCCGATTGCAAACCGCCGGTTTTCTCCGAAAACTCATTGTGTTTGTAACATGTTCCATGAACCGACCACAGCTCAAACACTACATTTTTTACCCGCAGCACCTGCGCACTGCGTACTCCCCTATCGTATGAGATGACTCATCTCGAAAATGGGCAAAAGCACGGCAAGGACAACAAATCCGACAATCATCCCGAGTCCCAGGATCATTATCGGCTCGAGCAGGGAGGTGGCTACGCCCAGACGGGTGGAGACCTCCATTTCCGAGGTCTCCGCAACCTTGAAAAGCATGGCGTCCAGATGGCCACTCTGTTCCCCGGCCGCGATCATTTGAATAACGGTTTCAGGGAAGATCCCCTTGCGCGACAGGGGCGCGGCAATGCTTTCTCCCTCACTGATCTCCTTGCGACTGGCATCAATGGCAGTAGCCATGACTTCATTGTCCACCACGTTACGCACCACGTTTAACGCCGTCAGCAGGGAAACATCGTTCTTGAGCAGGGTGGCAAAGGTTCTGGCAAACCGGGAGATGGCCGCATGGTGCAAAATGGGCCCGACCACCGGCACCCTGAGAATGAACGCGTGAAACCTGACCCTGCCGGTTGTGGTCCGCACATAGAACCTGACCAAAAGGACGAAGACCAGCCCCCCCCCGAAAAGAATCGGCCAGTACTGTTGCAAAAACGAGCTGATGGCGATGAGAATGATCGTGGGGCGCGGCAGGATTTGGCCGTAATCCAGAAATATCTGGGTCACCTTGGGGATGACATAGGTCAGGAGAAAAAACACCACGGCAAGGCCGGTAACAAGCATGAGCACGGGATAGGCCAGACTGGTCTGGATCTTTCTGATCAGGGCCAGTTTTCGTTCCTCAAAATCAGCCAATTGCTCCATGACCAGCTCCAGTGTTCCCGAGGTCTCACCGGCACGGACCAGAGCGGAAAAGGTCGGCGGAAAGACCGAACCATGTTCTTCCAGGGCATCGGACAGACTGCTTCCCTCATTGACCCGCTCCTTGATCTGGGTCAGGACCAGACGCAGGGGACCGGGTTTCATCTGCTTGACCACGCCGTTGATGGAGGTAACCAGGGGAAGCCCTGCCCCCAGGAGGGTGGAGAGTTGCCGAATGGACGAGGCAAGCTGGGACCGGGAAATCCTGGACAGGGAAAAGCGACGTCCCCGAACGTCACCACGCCCTTGACGCGGTGAACTCTTTACCTGTTTGATGACAGAAGGGTACAATCCCTGACCACGCAATTTCTGCCCGGCCAGACGAACACTGTCCGCGTCCACTATTCCCCTGGAGGACCGTCCCCTGCCATCAATGGCCTTGTATTCAAAAACCGCCATAACACCCCGATTGGATACCACCAAACGCATTTGTCATCAGGACGCCCCAAGATCAGCCTGCGTACACGGCGCCTGCTTCTGCACACGGCTATACCTGCGTCACCCGCAAAATCTCACTCACCGTAGTCTCTCCCCTGGCAACCAGGTCCATGCCGGCCTGACGCAAACTGCTCATGCCCTTGGCCACGGCGGCCGCGCGGATCTGGTTGGCGTCCGAGGTCTGAAGAATCAGGGAGGCAAGTTCCTCATCCAGGTGTAGAAATTCGTAAATACCGGTCCTTCCCTTGTACCCGGTTTCCAGGCACGCGGGACATCCGCTGGCCTTGTACAGGGTTGTCCCGGGAGAAAGAAAACCCAGCCCCCATTCGTCAAGCTGGGCCTTTGTGGACTTGTAGGGTCTGCGACATGCGGTGCAAAGTTTGCGAACCAGCCGCTGGGCAATGATCGCCCGGACCGAAGACGAAACCAGAAAGGGTTCAATGCCCATATCGATCAGCCGGGTCACGGCCGAAGCCGCGTCATTGGTGTGCAGAGTGGAAAAAACCAGATGGCCGGTCAACGCGGCCTGAATGGCGATTTCCGCGGTTTCCAGATCACGGATTTCCCCCACCAGAATGACGTCGGGATCCTGCCTAACCATGGCCCGCAGCCCCCGGGCAAATGTCAGATCAATCTTGGAGGCAACCTGCATCTGACCGATCCCGTCGAGCTGATATTCAACGGGATCCTCAATGGTCAGGATGTTCTTGTCCGGAGCATTGATATGGTTCAGGGCCGCATACAGGGTTGTGGTCTTCCCGCTACCCGTGGGCCCTGTCACCAGAACAATCCCGTGGGAGAGGGTGATCAGCCGGTACATATCCTGGAGCAACGGCTCAGGCAGGCCTATCTCTTCCAGAGTCAGCAGCCTGAGCCCCTTTTCCAAAAGCCGCATAACCACCCGTTCGCCAAATGCCGTGGGAATGGTGGAAACACGAAGATCCACCTGCCGGTCCCCGATGCGGATCTCGATGCGGCCGTCCTGGGGGAGGCGTTTTTCCGCAATGTCCAGCTTGGCCATGATCTTGATGCGCGAGACCACTGCGGAATGGATTTTCCTGGACAGGGACAGCTTGCTGTACAACACCCCGTCAAGACGGAATCGGACATTGAGTTCGTGCTGGTAGGGTTCGATATGGATGTCGCTGGCCCGGCCCTTTACGGCCTGGGCCAGAATATGGTTGACCAGCTTGATGATGGGGGCCTCGCTGGTCTCGTCCAACAGGTCGGCTCCGACCTCGTCCTCGATGCCCGTGAGCAGGTCTTCGTCCTCTCCCCGGTCCAAATCCTGGATGATCTCACTGGCTCCGTCGTCTTCCGCCTGCCCATACACCCGATTGATGGCCGAAAGAATCTCCCTGGCCGGAGCCAATGCTGCGGTCACGGCAAGAGGAGCGAACATGACATGCAGATCACCCAGCACATCATCACTGGTCAGGGGATCGTGAATCACGACCAGAACTTCATGTTGTGTGCGGCCATATGGCAAAACCAGATGTTTCTTGGCGTACTGGATGGGCAAGGTATTGACCAATGCATAATCCAGTTCCCTGGAACCAAGATCCTCCACAATATCCATACCCAGTGTCCGGGACCAGAAATCAAGAAACTCACGTTCGGAAATCTTGTTCTGTTCCAGAAGAATACGTGATGCTTCACCGCCCCTCTCCTCGAGGATGGCACGGGTTTCGTCCACGTCCTCGGGCGTGATTCGCCCCTTGTGAACAAAGTATTCCTCGGGCGTCATGGACTTCATCATCTGATCACCAGGGGACCGGCCATGAACAAGGGCTTGTTCATGGGTTCGATGCGTCCCCGGGAGTTGAACCGCACGGATTCGATGAGTTTCATCTTGTCCAGAAAAACCTTGCGGGAATCCTCGGGGCTTTCAACCACATGAGGAGTGAGAAACACAAACATGTTGGTCTTGGCAGTGGATGTGGAATCCGTTTTGAACAGCCAGCCCAAAAGGGGGATATCCCCGAGACCGGGAACCTTGGTTTTGGAATTGGTCGAGCTGTCCTCAATAAGACCGGCAATGACCACGGTCTTGCCGTCAGCCACTTCAACCGTGGTTTCGGCCTGTCTCTTGCGCGTAATGGGTGTCAGGGTTCCCCCGGTGGCCAGGGTCGCCTGAGAATCAACCCGGCTGGTTTCCTGATAGATCTTCATTTTCACCGATCCCCGTTCATTGATCTGGGGAGTGACCTTCAGAGTCACGCCAACGTCCTTGTACTCGTAGTTGGCGTAATCAATGTCTGCGTCCGAGGTGTTGGTGCTTGTCTGGTAAGGCCGATTCTCGGCAATGACCACCTTGGCTTCCTCGTTCTCCAGGGTCATGAGCTGGGGGGTGGAAATGATATTCACACTACTGTCCGTCTGGGCGGCCTGGAGAAAAGCACCCAGGCTGAAATACTGGTACCCGTTGAAGGTAAAGGGCATGGACAGAAGACCAAAGGAAAAGGTTTGGGCCGCACTGGTTGCAATGCCGTTGATACTTGCAGTGGGAATCCCGCCCGAGCTGTTACCCTGCACCGTCGAGGTATTGGCCGTACCTATGACCACGGTATCTCCGGACTCGCCTCCCCCTTGCCAGGCAACCCCCAGATCAAGAGAATCCCCCGCGGTCACTTCGATGATCGCCGCCTCCACATAAACCTGTTTTCTGGGCTGATCGAGTTCCCTTAAAACCGCTTGCAGCGCTTCGAACTCGTCGGGTTTGGCCGTGACCACCAGACTGTTGGTGGCCTTGTCGGCCACGATTTTGACATCCTTGGAAATGACAGGTTCCTTGCCCTTGTTGGTCTGCTGACCTGCCAGACCGGTGAGGACCTTGCTCAATTCCTCGGCATCGGCATTGTCCAGATGAACCACATGAATGGAGTTCTTCCCCTTGGGAGTGGGATGATCCAGATCATTCAGCAGACGGACGATCTGAGCCATTTCCTTGTTCTCGGCCAACACAATGACCGCATTGAGCCGCTCATCCGCCACTATCTTGACCACGGCCGGGGTCTTTCCACCTGTTTTCTGGGGCTGCACGAGCTTGGCTATCTGGCCGACCGCATCAGCCGCCTCGGCATACTTGAGCCGGATGACCGTGATCCTCGCGTCCTCAAGGGCGATGTCCAGCTCGCCCACGATACGGAGCAACCGCTGGATATTGGAAAAATAATCGGTCAGGATGAGTGTTTCCGTGGGCGCATAGGCAATGAGAATACCTTCCTTGGAGACCATGGGCATCATGATCTTGCGCAAATCATCGGCTGATGCATGCTGCAAAGGGATGATCTGGGTCACGAAGGTGTCATCGGGACGGGACGAACGAAAGGGTTTGATACGGGTCTCGATATTCTTCTGCCGAGCCAGAATCGAAGGCACAATCTTGGTCACCCCGCCCGCAGGAACCGCGGTCAGTCCGTTGACCTCGAGAACCGACTCAAACACCTTGTAGGCCTCGTCCACATTGATCCGGGAAGGCGAGAGCACCGTGACCTTGCCCTTGACCTTGTCGTCGACCACAAAATTTCTTCCGGTTATCTCACTGATGAACTTGATGAATATATGGATATCCACCTGGTCAAAATCCATGGTAATGTACTTGGATTCCCGGGCCTGCTGGGCCTCTGCCCCGGAAGTACAGACAACCATCAGGGCCATGAACAATCCCACCAGAACGCAACCGGTTCGTTTATCTGAAAAATGCATAGACCATCTCGCTTTGCATGCTTGATTGAAACGTTTTGCCACCCATGAGTGCATACACAGGGCAATGTCCTGCTCACGCCCGAACCGCCTGATGTTCACAAAAACCTTCCCGATCCGCACCAGCGCATCATGCAGAGCGCCGGCCTGCTTCAGACTGGACAGGGGATGGGCCTTCACCCCGAGAGAATATCATTGATCCATAGTCCCGGCGTGAATAAAACGCTGCCTGTCCCATGCTCTTGAGTCTGATCGCTGATCCCGCCAGACCAGTGGCCTTCAAACGCGGTTGTCTCAAATAGCAAGGAACTCGTCGCAAGGGACTGTTGGGCCTCTCCCCGACTATGGGTAACGGCCTGAACCGGAACGCGCCTGTCCAACCGGCCCGATGGCGGATTCGGTTTGTCTTTGCGGGGGATCTCCATTTTCAGCACCTCGTCCCTCTTGCCTGTGTTCAGCACAACCGCATACCGGAGAATTTTCTTGATGGTGGCGCCTTTGACCCGGTCCCCTTCACGGTACATGCGCTCATTGCGCCCGTTGGCCTCGGCAATGATGGCCTTTCGCATGGCCGGATCGCTGGCGACCACAGTGCCCATGAGTCTGAGCTGCAACGAGGCCAATGGCATGTTCTCGATCCTGACCTCTTCCTTGTCGTCCCCTGGTTTGACAGCCTGTTTCCCGGTTCCGAAAAGATCACGGGCAGCAATGGAGCGATACTCTTCAAGACGCCTCAACCTGGGACCTGCTAGCGGCTTTGCCCGGGGCTGGCGAACCGTCTCGCGATGACTGTTCACAATAGCCCTGTTTTCCAGGGCTACCCTGTCCCGTTTCAGACCGGCTGCCACAAGCATGTACACGACAAGGACAATAACCAGCACATTGATCACCGTGGTCAACACGGTCGCATTGATCATCTGCACCAATGGAGTCAGGCCGGTCCTGAAACCGCGAAGCATTGCCCCCAAACCTTCAAGCCCCTTTGTCAATCCCAGCATGGAAAACCCGTATGTTGCGTGCGGCCTGTTATTCGTGCTCATCAACATCCAGTGGACAATCCCCCAGCTTTTGCAACTGCCGGTACCGGTCACACAATCCCAGACTGCACGCCTGGCTCATATCCGCGCACCCGAGACGCTTGCCGCCAAGGCGCATGTACAGGATACCCCGATTGTAGTAGGCGGCCGCAAAATCCGGATCAAACGCAACGGCCCTGGAATAATCGGAAATGGCCTGATCATAATCAGCCATTTCATCCCAGGCCACGGCACGGTTGAAATAGATCTGGGCATCGGTTCGCTTGAGGGCAATGGCACGGGTGTAGTCCTGGGCAGCCTCCTCGAGTCTGCCCAGGGCCACATACCCGTTGGCACGGTTGACAAAAGCCGCGGTCATGGAGGGATCCCTGTTGATGGCCCTTGAAAATTCCTTCACCGCCCGGTCGAACTGCTTTTTCTCCAGATAATACAGGCCGAGATTGTAAAACGTCGGTGCATACTCGGGATGCCTCCTGGCAAGAGATTCCCACTGCTTGCGGGCCTCGTCCTTTTGTCCATGGGCAAACAGCGCGGAGCCACGGTTGCAGGCCGCCTGGACCATATCCGGATCGATTTCCAGGGCCGCAGTATAATCCGCCACAGCGTTCAAATACGCTTCGGTCTGTTGGAAACAATACCCCCGATTGTACAAGGCCACGCTGTCATCAGGGTTGGCCACGATCACCCTGTCCAGCATGTCGATGGCCCCGGGAACATCATTTTCCTGCATGAGCCGCAATGCATGGTGAAATTCTGCATCAGGCCGGGCGGACACAACGGTTTCCTTCTTGTTGACGGCTGCACACCCGGTGACCAGTATCCAAACGACCAAGGCGCAGCCGAGCCACATGGCCGACCGGATTATACAAGGGGATTCGTTCATGAGTACTGCCTGCTTGCTCTGCGGTATAAGGGTTGTGCAACCGGGAAAAATCGTGGGACAGGTTGGGCACCATTCTTCTGGAGCTGGATAGTGGGTCCCATTCCACCTAAATTTGCAAGAAACCAGCCAACAACCATGGCATCAACAATGCCCTTGTTTGGATGCCGTTTCATCCGAAAATGCCGATGAGTGAAGGAACGCTTCCTTTACCATGCAATAGCAGCCATGTCGATGGAAGGAGGTTAAAGAGTCCCTGCTTGCGACTACAAGCAACATCTTTTGGCATCATTGCGAACACAATTCATACACCCATGACGTATCAAATTCGTAATACATTATGGGAACAAAAGTGCTTTCCATAGAATGACCATACCATTTTTGCCCATACGACAAAACCAAGACAAGGTACAGAGATGACACAAGAAAAATCACACCTTGTGCACCAAATAAAAACCATGATCACTCAGATAGTTACCCTCTTTCCTGTACATTGTTCCCAACGCAAAGCCCCCGTGCATGCTAAACAGACATGCACGGGGGCTTATGGCAATCGGCATTGCGGTTCACGGGCAAACGCTCAAAAGGCCCGAACCAGCAACATGCTGAGAAAACAGGGGTTCATTCCATGAAAATCTGACGAAATCTGTCCAAGAGACTGCTCCCTGCAGCCTTTCTGTCGAGGATAGGGAATGGGCCGGTTGTAATTGACCAGGGTGTCCCTGGATATGCTGTTGTTCGGGATGAGTATATAATCTCTGCTCACGGTCTTGATATACCGCCAGCTGGTCTCCATCACCTTACCCTCATGGGTGGCGGCAATTCAGTCGCCTATGCAAAAGACTTCTCGATCTGAATGAGCAGACCGAAAATGAGACTGCCGATGGTATCCTGCATGGCAAAACCGATAGGACATACAGGCAAAGAAAAATCACCAGCCATTTCAGGAACAATATGGCCTTGACGGCAATCTTCCACCGCTTGGCAGCGGTATTAAGTTCCAAAAAATCGCGATAAACATCAGTCAGGTATCAAGCATGGACGCGGTCAACCAACCCGGGATATCTTGTGAAAAATCCATGAAAGCACCATTTCTTTGGTCGTAGTCCTTATCCGAAGCATAAAAAAGGCAAAGGATCTGTATGACCCTTTGCCTGCAGTATGAACCCGTCCTGCCCTGCTGTTTACGCCAATCCGAGTTTTTCCTCCATGTACGAGAAGTCCAGCAACGAGGCCACGAGATCGGCCCCATGGCGGATCTTGATGGCATCACGCAGCTTGCTTCGGGAAAGAATGGCCTCCATCTTCCTGGCCACCGTGTAGGTATCGTCCCTGACAACGATGAGGGGGATGCCAAGCACTTCGGCCCGGGTCATGATGATATCGTTGGGATAGATATTGCCGGTCATGATCAGGCATTCACACTGGCCTTCCAGGGCCACGAGATGCACATCGGAGCGATCACCGCCGACAATAACCGCTGACCGACGACTTTTCTTGAAATGGGTCATGAAATTTTCCACCTGCATGGTGCCGATGAGAAAGTTCTCCACCACCCGGTCCTTCCTCTCCTGCGCAGTGATCAGCTTGCCCCCAAGCCGCTCGCACAGATCTTCCACCCGGATGGCTCCCATGAGGGGATCACTGGGAATGGTCCCCAGGATACGGATACCCTGCTGTTCGAAAAACGGGATGAGCATGGTCGTCAGTTCGCTCATAAAGGAAGCAGGAATATCATTGAGCACCGCGCCAAGCAGATGCTCTCCCAGGGTTTCCTTCATGACCGCCAGATAATCGTATTTGAGTTCCTTGTCGAAACGATCAATCACAAGGGCCTGCAGTCCGAAACGTTTGACAATGCTTACCCCGTCCAGATTGCAGTATTTTCCGGAAAACATGCTCCCGGAACCGGAAACGATCATGACGTCCGTGTCGCGGGAAAGCCGTTCATATGCCTGCTCGATTTTGGGCATCAGATCCTCGGTTCGTCCGGAAAAGGCCTTGACCATGAAATCCTGGTCAACAACCACCGGGGTAACATCCTCGGGATCACCTTCGAGGCCCAAAATTTCCTGGATGAAAAAGGCGTCCTCATCGCCTGGCTTGCCATCTTTCTTGAAAGGCAGGGCCCCGATGGGCTTCATGTATCCGACGCGATATCCGTCCTTCTGAAGCTTGAGCCCAAGCCCAAGGGCAATCAGGTTCTTGCCTGCATAGGCCGAGGTGGCTCCTACATAGATTCCATGCATAATGCCTCCGGTGGGGAATGAAATGAAAAGACGGCTGGCCGGTGGCAAGCCGCAAGTTGATGTATGAAACAGTAAAAAATCGTCACCCGGTCAACACCCCCGAAAACCCGTTCAAGCCCGAGGGCTCAGGACAACCCTGGCATTCCCGATAACCGTTTGCTGATCATCCACAAAAACAGGACTCAATTCGAGTTCGAGAATTTCCGGACAGTCCATGGCCAATTGGGAGACCGTGAGCAGGACATCTTCCAGGGAACGAAGATGGGCCCCCGGCTCACCCCGACTGCCCCGAAGCACCGGAAAGGCCCAGGGCTCACGGATGATGTCGTGGGCATCTTGCAGGCTCAAGGGGGCCAAACGATGAGCAATCCCGGCCTGATCATTGTCACAGCCGCCGTCGAGTGCAAAGGATATCAGCGGACCGAATTGCGGATCACGCATCAATCGGATGCATACACGCCTGGCCGTGGGCGGAGCTGTTTTTTGCACCAGACACCCGGAGATGAAGATTTCCGGCCAGACACGGCGAACCCCCTCTGTTATTTCCCAAAAGGCCTCATACACCGACTTGTTGTCATCCACATCGACAACCTGTTCCCTCCCAACCATGTCCGCTTGGGGGGACGCCAATTTGAGGGCCACGGGAAAACCCATCTTGCGGGCCATTTTGGCCGCACTCTTGGCCGTACGAGCCAATTTCATTTCCCAAAAGGTCAGTTCATAGGCCATAAGCAGGGGCTGGGCCTCGATCCCCTGCAGCTCGTACATCCCGGCATCGCGGGCATCGTCAATGATTTTCCGGATCTTGGGGCTGTCCCTGCGATAGCAGACTTCAACAGGATATGGCTTGCGCTGCCATTGGCGATACTCACGCATGGACCGAACCGTGTACAGGGCCTGTTCAAGATTGTCATAACAGGGAAGGGAGGTGGATTCGAAGATGCGACGGGCCTCCAGGGCTGCGGGCCCGCCAGGCACGCACACGCACACGGTTTTCCTGACGGCCACAAGACTGCTCACCAGGGAGGTGGCCAGCTCCTCGATATCCATCCCGTAACGGGGAACAACAACCACCACCACAATATGCACCAACGGGTCATCTTCCAGCTTACCGATAATCCGTTTCCAAACCCGGAAGGAAAGTGTCGGTTCCATGACAACGGGGTTGTACACACCACCATGGCCCGGTAGCATCTCCCCAAGTCCTTGCATGGTTTCCCGGGAAAAACACGGAAGATCAAAGCCACAGGTGGCGGCAGCATCTGCAGCCAAAACCCCGAAGCTCCCGGAATTGGTCACAACAGCAACATTGTTGCCTTCAGGCAGGGGCTGTTTGGAAAAACCCTTGAGCAGGGCGAGAAACGAGGGAATATCCGGCGTGGCAATGATGCCGGTCTGTTTGAAAACCGTGGCATAGGTTTTGGCAAACCCGAACATGGCATCCCGGTGGAACAGGGCGGCTGTTTGTCCCTTGGGGGTGGTGCCGGGTCTGACAACGACCACCGGCTTCTTTTTGGTCACATCCTGGGCCGTGCGCAAAAATCGGGGAGCATCCCCGACCGCCTCCATGTACCCGGCAATAACGGCCGTATCCGGATCGTTCACCAGAAAAGCGAGCAGATCCGTTTCACTGATCCGGGAACGGTTGCCAAGGCTCATGCATTTGGAAAACCCGAGTTCATCCCGGGCCAGATCCAGGATGCTCAGGGTCAATGCATCCGACTGGGAAAAAAAGGCAATGTTTCCCGGGGAAACGGAGGGCAGACACACGCTTGCGTTGACTCCCTGCACCGTGTTGATTAGACCCAGACTCTTGGGACCGACAAGGGTCATCCCCCATTTTCGCACAAGGGCGTTAACACGCTGTTCAAGGCCGAACTCATCGGCCCGTGTTTCGGTTTCGCCCGAAGCCAGGCATATGACGCATTTGACGCCCCCCCTGCCCAGTTCATCCAGAACCGGGATCAGGTCAGCCAGTTTCAAGCACATGATGGCCAATTCGACGCCCTTGGGCAGATTCTCGACACCGTCACATGCCTGAAGACCGTAAACGTCTTCACCTCCAGGTACCACAGGCATGACACGCCCCCTGTACCCGGAAGTGACCATCCGCGTCACAACGGACCATACCAGCCCACCTTCACGACCGGATTCGCCAATCACGGCAATGGAGCGTGGCAGAAAAAGGGGATCGAGAGAAGTCACTCGCATGAAAAAAACCTATGGAGCAAAGAGTGGAAGACAATGTAAAGGGATTGGAAAGCTTGCAACGGGCTATTCATTATGAATTCTCCCAAGTCAAGCTTTTAGTCATGGCACTGACACACAGCTCCTTTGCCAACGAGCATGACACGCAAAGCAACGAACGGATGGAATTTCTGGGTGATGCCGTTGTGGAGATCTGTATTTCAACGGAATTGTACAACAGATTCCCTGACATCCACGAAGGAGAGTTGACACGCTTGCGGGCCAAACTGGTCAGTGAGCCGGGGCTGGCTCGAGTGGCCCGCACCATTGCGCTGGGAAATTTTCTCTTGCTGGGGAAGGGTGAGGCTGCTCAAGGTGGACGAGAAAGAGACTCCGTTTTGAGCGATGCATTGGAGGCGATCCTGGGCGCCATCTATCTGGATGGAGGTTTCGAAGCGGTTCAGCAGTGCATTGCCAAGCTGTTTGCACCCTTCTGGCCGGAATATCCCGAAAAACCCCGGCCCAAGGATTACAAAAGCAGGCTCCAGGAAATAACCCAAAAATATGACAAGGCACGACCGACCTATCAACTTGTGGCAAGTGAAGGACCGGAACACGCCAAAATCTATGTGGTTCAGGTGACATTGCCCTCGGGAGAATCTCTGGAGGCCAGGGACACCAGCCTCAAGAAGGCAGAGCAGCAAGCTGCCCACAAAGCGTTGCAACACTTGGGCATGGAATGAAACGATAGGATCCCAGCAAAACGGGGTGCCAGCAACGCGTCCAAAAACAACGCAAAAAAATGTTCTTCCGGAGCGGGATCTCCCCGGAAGAACACCTTGGTCATCACCACACGAAAAGCCAGAACGCCTGATACAGGCGTGATTATTATCCCTGGATGAGCTGCATGGCCATCTCCGGGAGGGAATTGGCCTGGGCCAGCATGGCGACAGCCGACTGGGTCTTGATCTGCTGCCGGGTAAACTCCGTCATTTCCGTGGCAACGTCCACGTCGGAAACACGAGATTCAGCAGCCTGGAGATTTTCCGCCTGAATGTTCAGGTTGGACACGGTGGCTTCGAGGCGATTCTGCAGGGCTCCGAGATTGGCCCGGATATTGTCCTTGGATATGATGGCTTCATTGAGGGCGTCCAGGGCATTCTGAGCCAGAGACTGGGTGGAAATGGATTTTCCACGGGCCGAAGGCCCGGCATTCAGACCCAAGCCCAATGCCGAAGCGGTTGCCTCTCCGATTTGGATATCATAATAATCTTCCTTGCTGTCATTCCCCGTGCCAAAATGAATGCGCAACGCACCCGTTGCATTGAGACCCTGGCCATCATGCTGCTCCCCCGAGAGGTTACCGTTCAAAAGATAAATCCCGTTGAAATCCGTGGCATTGGCAATACGGGAAATTTCCGAGGCCATGGCCTGATATTCGGAATCAATGATCAGACGCTGGGCCGAAGTATATGTGCCTGTGGCTGCCTGTTCGGCAAGCTCTTTCATCCGGATCAACTTCTCATCGATCACCCCGAGGGCTCCATCTGCCGTCTGAATCAGGGAAATGGCATCGTTGGCATTTCTGGTCCCCTGATTGATGGTCGAAATGTCCGAACGCATCAGCTCGCGAATAGCCAGACCGGCTGCATCATCGGCAGCGCTATTGATACGCAATCCCGAAGAAAGTCTGTTGGTAGATGTTGACAGGCTGTTATACGACTCGTTCAGATTCCTGGCAGCATTCATTGACATAAGATTGTGATTGATGACCAAAGACATACGAAAAACCTCCTTGATAGGCTTGTGTACATTTTCGTCCTACCAAGCAACCTAGATGCCATCAACAAATAACATTTTAATTCAAGTAGCTTACAGGAAGCTGGCGGCATTTTTTTCCCCAACCAACCAGACAATCGTCAATTTTACAGCCCATTGAAAAAACCGGTAATGTCAAAATTTTCGCATAAGTCGATATTGCAATTATCCAACAACTAACTGCTTGCTGGCACAAGCCATTAAAGAAATCCTTTTTTTGGACGATTGATTATTCAGAAGGTTCAGAAGGGATTGATCGTGAGCCATGAGACGCCATCGAGGAGGAGTCCCCCCATGCGACTGGAACCCCTTGACCCCCAAGAATCGGAATTTGATGGTCCTGAGGCTGTCACTCCTCCGGCGCCAACGGAATATCCTGCAGCCCCTTTGCAGCAGGAACATGCCGTTGACTCGGGTGATGCGCCCCACGAGGGACAATCCTTTCCCTCCCGTAATGTTCAAGAAACAGAAATCGACAAAGTGAGTAACGCCCTTGAACAATTCTGGAAGGCCATGGGCGTTAGCTTGATATTCAAAGTGGACAAGGAGACTGATATCATTCAGGTGGAAGTTATTGATCCCAGCACCAATAAAGTCATCAAAAAAATTCCCACAGACGAAATCCTCCATATGGCGGCATCCATCAGGGAATCTGTCGGGATCTTCGTTGACAAAAACACGTAATCGTCATGTCCCTCATAAAAAAACCCCCTGCGAAGTGAATCTTCGCAGGGGGTTTTTGCTTTTTCCGAGATACGCCCGGATCGCTTGTCACTATTGCAACCAAGAATCAACCAGATCGGGATTCTCCTTCACGAAACGTTTGGCATTTGCATAACGGTCAGCACCCGGCTCCTGGTCCCATGCCATGACCGTTTCCATCTGCTTTCTGGTCCACTTAAAATTGTCCAGAAAGCGGTACACCTCGGGTTTATCCTTATGCAGTCCCTTGCGAACGATGGTGTGAATGTCTTCGGATGCACCAAAAATACCCTGGGGATCCTCGAGAAACTTGAGATCCCACCGACCGAACTTCCAATGAGGAGCCCAGCCGGTGACAACGACCCACTTCTTGTGCTTGATGGCGTCAGCCAGGGCCGCGGTCATGGTGGCACCGCTTCCCTCCATGAGCTCCATACCCCGGATGTCATACGCGTCAATGGCGTCTTCGGTCTTGGCCATGATGCCGGCACCAGGATCAATGCCAATGATTCGCCCGGAAAATGCGTCAGCATGGGCTCCCAGTTCGGCAATGGAATTGATGGTCACATAGGTGGGCACGACCAGCCCGATCTTGGCACCGGTAACAAGAGGCCCAAGATCCTCGACATCCTTCTTGAACCGTTTGAAATAGCTCGCATGGGTCACGGGCAGCCACCCGGCCAGCATGCCGTCCACGTCACCACTGGCTGTTGCCGCCCACATGGCTGCGGCAGCAACCGGCAGGGTCTCCACGTCATAGCCCAGTCTTTCCTCCAGCACGGCACGAGCCACATTGGTCGTGGCCGTGGCACAATCCCACTCAACATAGGCCAAACGGACCTTGCCTTTGCTTCCGGCAAAAGCGGTTCCCAGGGAAACGCTCACAAACAGCGTCATCAGACAAATCACCCATAGCGTACGTCCTCTCATTATTGCCTCCAGTTGTTACGGTCCCCGAAACCAAAGGGGTACGGGAACGTTGATGCGAAAACAGGGATAAAGATCTGCACCATATCAGAGCCAGACCGATTTTCGGTTTTCAGGCATGAACCATCGTCTCAATGGACCGAAACGATCCTTGCAAACACCTCACGAGGAAGTGGACGAGCCCCCGATTTTCTGGAGGACCCGATCAAGGATAATGGCCACGATGACGATACCCAAACCGGCCTCAAATCCCCGCCCGGGCTGCAAGCGTTGGATGGCCTTCCACACCTCGCCACCAAGGCCCTTGGCCCCGATCATGGAAGCAATGACCACCATGGACAGGGCAAGCATGACCGTCTGGTTGATCCCGGCCATGATCGTTGGGGTGGCCAAGGGCAGCTGCAGCTTGACCAGTTTTTGCCACCGGCTTGATCCAAAGGCCTCGGCGCATTCGTTCAGCTCCATGGGGACCTGCTTGATGCCCAGACAGGTCAAACGAATGGCAGGTGGCATGGAAAAAATGACCGTGGAAAAAATGGCCGATACCTTGCCCAAGCCGAAAAAAGGGATGGCCGGAATCAGATAGACAAAAGCGGGCATGGTTTGCATGAAATCAAGGATGGGCATGGTGATCCGGTACATGACATGGCTCAAAGCCGCACCAATGCCAAGGGGCACGCCAATGAGAATGGCGATGCACGTGGCCACAACCACCAGGGCGATGGTACTCACGGTTGCTGACCACAGACCGAGATTCCAGATGAGCAGCAATCCGGCAATGGTAAAGATGGTCAATCCCCTGTTGCGCTTGCTCAGGTACCAGACCAGGCCGGCGACCAGCACAATGAACAGCCAGGGGGGCAAAAATTTCATGCCGCTTTCAAGCCAGGAAAGCCCCTTTTCCGTGACCACGGAAAAGGATTTGGTGGCAAAAGAAAAATGCTCGACCAGAAAATCCAGTATGGATTCGATCCCGTCTCCCAGGGGTATGCGCGGTATATGCATCACGCCTGACCTCCTCGTTCGGCAATGGCGGCCAAAAGAAGTCCTCTGATAATCACGCCCTTGAGCCTTTGCCTGTCATCCACAACAGCCAGAGGATACGGAATATCCTTAAGCAGCTCAAAGAGGTCGATGGCTGGCGTATCCAGTTCCACGGTGGTTATGTCCCTGTTGATGATGGGTGTGAGATCTTTGCTGCCCTGCTTCACAAGCTCGGCCGTGTCCTCGGCAGAAACAACCCCGATCAATCGCCGTTCCCGGTCCACGACAAAAAGGGAAGAAATGGCGTTGGACTTCATCTTGCGCAGGGCCGCATGGGGACCATCGGCCTTGAGATGGGCCACGGCCTCGGATTTCTTCATCACCGATTCAGCCGTGAGCACCTTGGAAATATCCACATCCTCGACAAACCGTTCCACATACTCGTTGGCGGGGTTGGTCAGGATATCCTCGGGCGAGCCTATCTGCACAACCCTGCCGTCCTTCATGAGCACGATCCGGTCGCCGAGCTTCAATGCCTCGTCCAGATCATGGCTGATGAACACGATGGTCTTTTGCATCTCATCCTGCAGGGCGATGAGCTCGTCCTGCATATCCCGACGGATCAGAGGATCAAGGGCACTAAAGGCCTCGTCCATGAGCAGGATATCCGGGTCAAGAGCCAAGGCACGGGCCAGGCCCACACGCTGTTGCATCCCGCCGGACAACTGCTGGGGATAGGCGTTCTCCCAGCCCTCGAGACCGACCCGCTGAAGACTGGCCATGGCCTTTTCCTTTCTGATACCAGCCGGGACCCCCTGAATTTCAAGGCCGTACGCGGCATTGTTCAGGACATCACGGTGGGGGAACAGGGCAAAATGCTGAAAGACCATGCCCAGTTTTTTCAGCCGGACCTCACAAAGCTCCTTGTCAGACAAGTCACCCAGATTTTGACCGTCAAGAATCACCTTCCCTGCCGTGGGCTCGATCAGCCGGTTGATACACCGCACCAGGGTTGACTTGCCGCTTCCGGAAAGCCCCATGACCACCAGGATTTCTCCCTCTTCCACGTCAAAGGATACATCGGCAATGCCCACGCTTTGGCGGGTCTTTTTGAAAATGTCATCCTTGGATTTGCCTTTGTGCAAAAGTTCCAAGGCCCTGCCTGGATTGGACCCGAAAATCTTGGTAAGATTTTCAACACGTATTTTTGGCATCATCACCTTCTAACTTATTGAAAAATAAAAAAATCATAAAACAATACAAAAAAGAATACCCATCTTTGGTAATCGTATATGCTCCATGTTTTTCATGATAAAAAATACTTCCCTTTTCGATTATCAAGAGAAAATAACATAAATAATTTCAATGTCAAATGCGCATTTTTTCTATTGATTAACAATAAATCTGACAATGAAATGCATTTTTTGATTAACTTGCTTATTTCAAAAATATTGTAACATTAAAAAAAAATCGCATTTTTTGATAAATATACATTATAAAAAAATTTTCAATAAGCTCATATCTGTTATAATGTTTCAGATAATATCACTACCAATACTTTTTTGAATACGATCAAGACAAAGATATTCAACAAATATATAAAAGACCGTTTATCCCTGATCACCCCTTGAAAACCCCTCTCTAACAGCGACATTTTTGACGCCACGACGTTTGTATCACAGTCTTGCAAACTGCAGGAATACCTCCGCCCCCCCAAAACGCCCTGGGGTTTTCCTCATTACACTTGTTCCGAGGACATTCCTCGTGTAGGGTCGACCCTATTCAGACAGGTATTCCCAAGCCCACTTCCCTCAAGGAGACAACCTATGATCAGGAAGAATGCTCTCCTCAAAACGGCCCTGGCCATGATCCTCGCGTTTCTATTGCCCGGGGCGCTTCTCCTGGCTGCCCCCCCGGCCATGAATCAGGTCGCCATGGATCAGGGCACAATGGTCACCACCTCGTGTACCCGATGTCACTCCCTGAAACGGGTATGTGCCAAACTCGGCAGCAACACACAGGAGTGGCAATCCACTCTGAACAGGATGCAGGCCAAGGATTCTGGTTTGAGTACGCAGCAAAACATTGCCCTGGCAGAGTTTCTGGCTACCACCACGGCCCTGAAGGCTGATTTCTGCCGGTAATGCGCCCGCAAGACCACCCATCACGCTCCCGCAAAGGGCATTATGTCGTGGATCTGTTTGCCTACCGCCGTCCGGCTCTGCTTTTGCTTGTCATGCTCATTGCTGGCATCAGCCTGGCAGGCATCCATGCGGTGCTGGGATATTTTCCCTGGCAGGCACGTGCCTTTCCCAGTGATTTTTCCTGGAAAATGGTCAGCGCAGCCAGGATGCTGGGCATCCTTGTGGTGGTTCTGATCACCACCCAGATCATACTCGCAGCCCGCATTCCCGTGCTCTGCTCGCTTTTCGGCCTTCACGGACTGTTACGCGCCCATCGGATTCTGGCCGGAATCATTGTGGCATTGGCAATGGGTCATCCCCTGCTCATCATGGCTTCCGGTTCCTTCACCGCAAGCATCTTCACAACCACCGGCCTCCCCAAACTTGTCGGAGCGGTTGCAGTCATTATGCTTGCCTGCGGTGCCGGTGTCGCCTTTTTCAGAAAGGCTCTGGCCATCCCCTACCACCTGTGGTCCACTCTTCACGGCCCGGTCATGATCATTGCCACGGTCGTGATCTTCCTGCACATAGTCACGGTAGGCTATGGGCTTGGTTCCTGGCCGGCTCGTTTGTTCATGCTCACCATCCAGGGAATCATCCTGGGCACCCTTGTATGGAGCATGATCCTTCGACCACTTCTGACCCATAAACAGGTGTGGACCATCCAATCCGTCAGCCACCCCTGCCCCGATGTTGTTGACCTGCACATTGCTTCCGGAACATCGGACCCCTGGTCATACCATGCCGGACAATTCGCCTTTTTGACCTTTCTTGACCCCCATATTCCCCGTGAAGCCCATCCCTTCACCATTGCCTCGGGGCCGTCCTCTCCGGGGCACATGCGGTTTGTAATCAGGCAATGTGGTGATTTCACGGCACGATTGTCCCAACTTCGGCCAGGAACCAGTGTTCTTGTGGATGGTCCCTTTGGCGTCTTTTCCCCCTTTTTCCACAATCGGGTCACCCCGCGAAAACCCATGGTCTTCATCGCTGGTGGCATCGGCATCACCCCGTTTTTGGCCATGCTCGAAACCTTGTCCCAGGACCCAAACCCTCCTTCCATACTGCTCGCATGGAGCGTCAAAACCGGACGGGATCTTTTGGTGGCCCAAGACCTCGCCACCTTTTGCAAATCCATCAAAGGGCTGCAGCTTCATTATTTCATAACCAGAGATGCCAGCTACCAGGGGTGCACCTGTCGTATGAATACCCAGCGATTGCGCTCCCTGCTGGAAGAATGGACCGATGCCCTGGTCTTTGTCTGCGGGCCACCAGGCATGACCCGATCCACGCTTCGCTCCCTCGCCGCCCTGAAATTTACGCCCAAGCAAATCATCACCGAATCCTTTTCCCTGTAGCTGCCTGACATGCAGTTGCCCGACAGGTCCTTTTGTCCTACAGGAATACAGGGTAGCCCCCCTGCAGGATGGGATGGCATGGCGTCGATGCAAACAGAAAACTCCAACAACGACCCGCCCGGGCATGCCCGCCAAATGGCCCCGATTGTGGACGCCATCCCAAAGCCCACCGGCTCATACATGACCTTACGCAAACCCACAGGAGACGGCACATGAAAAGCCATGAACTGGATTATGAGATCATCGGACACGACATGCAGATTGTGGAGGTGGAACTTGATCCCGGGGAAACGGTCATTGCCGAGGCCGGTGCCATGAACTGGATGGACGAGGATATCGCCTTTGAAGCCAGAATGGGAGATGGATCAGAAGCTGAAGGCGGTTTGCTGGGCAAGATCCTTGGTGCGGGCAAGCGCGCCATCACCGGCGAGTCCGTATTCATGACCCATTTCACCAATCAGGGATCCGGCAAAAACCATGTCGCCTTTGCTGCCCCCTATCCCGGCCACGTTCTGCCCATTGATCTGGCCACGCTTCAGGGGGGTGAACTCTTCTGCCAAAAGGATGCTTTTTTGTGCGCGGCTCTGGGGACCAGAATCGACATTGCCTTTAATAAACGTCTTGGCGCCGGTTTTTTCGGCGGGGAGGGATTTATTCTTCAGAAATTGCAGGGAGACGGCATGGCCTTTGTGCATGCCGGTGGCACCGTGGTCAAAAAGGAACTCCATGGAACAACCCTGCGGGTGGACACCGGCTGTCTGGTGGCCTTCACCCAGGGAATAACCTATGACATCCAGCGGGCCGGATCCCTGAAATCCATGTTCTTCGGAGGTGAAGGACTGTTTCTGGCAACCCTTCAGGGAACAGGAACCGTCTACCTGCAAAGCCTGCCCTTTTCCCGCCTGGCCGACCGCATCATTGCCCAGGCCCCCAGGGCCGGAGGCAAGCGCAAAGGCGAAGGTTCCGTTCTGGGCGGATTGTTTGACGGAGATAACGACTGATCCATGGTCACGTCCCAATACAAAGAAGGAGTTTCCCGAATTCGGAAAACTCCTTCTTTGCGTCAAGCCAAACACCCATCAAAGATGGTTTGGCAGGCCTTGTTTTGCCATCCTTGCAAACAGGACTGCCATGGCGAACCCAGCGATTGGATGCTGCCACCCCTGTGGCCTCATCACAAATCCAGCCGCTCAAACAGGCCATTGCGCAGATCAACAATGATCATCTTGCCCGCCAGAAAAGGCTCTTTTCCCGTCAACCAGGCCACGGTTTCGGCGCATTGAACTGAAGCGATGCACGCGGCCGCAGGAGCCAGGCTGCCCAAGGTACGTTCAGCATCCCTGGCATCGTCTGCCTGCCACAGGACATCCGGATCTGGTCCTCCGGGCAGGACCGTGGCCGCCAACCCCGTCCATCCGGCCACAGCTCCCGTGGCCAGCGGAATATCCTGCTCCTTGCACGCGGTACACACGTTTCTGTGAGCAGATATCCCACCCAGGGCATCAACAACCATGGACACACCGGCCATGCGCTGGGCAAACCCCTTGATGTCCAGAAATGCGGGCACAATATCGCAGACAACACTCTTGTCGATCCGCGCCACTCGCGCCTTGGCCGCCTCGGCCTTGGGGGATCCGAGATTATCCTCCAGACACAGCAACTGCCGGTTGAGATTGGACGGTTCGAACCGGTCACCGTCCACAATGGTCAGTCGTCCGACACCGATCCGTGCCAGCAGCTCTACAACATATCCGCCCAGACCTCCGGCTCCAGCCACAAGGACATGGGACTGGCGCAACCGCTCCTGGTCAACGGCCTCCAGAGATGTCCGGTTCCTGGCATATCGATCAAGAAGTGGTGACCACGGCATGGTTGGCATCATCCCCCCCCCACGGGTGGAAAAATGCCAATGCGGTCCCCAGGGTGTATCCGGAAGGACCAGTCAGCCTGATTCTTCCCGTTGACAAACACCAACCGGACCTCGTTTTTGTCAATGTTCAACATTTCGATAAGCTTTTCGATTGTGGTCCCCTCGACAACGTCCATGCTCCCTCCCTGGGGAGTGTGGGAAGCCAAGGTGGCAAAACATTGCACCTCTATGCGCATGGGCACATCCCTCCTGCACTAAAAAGACGGCCCAAGGCCGCCTTTTTGTAATCATACTTGGTCTGTTTAGCCGGAAACTACGCCTTGGCCTTCTGCAGATCCTCAATGGAGTATTCCCACCGGGTGTTGTGCGGAGGCAGGGTTTCCTTGCTGAAGAATTCGGGCAGCTGGTCGTGGGCCTTGGTGAAGCCAGCAGCCTCGTTAAAGGCGTATTCATCCTTGAGAACGCCTATGCCCACAGGAGCCACATCCGAGGCCTTGAAGTCAATCCCATACTTGGCACTGATCATCTTGGCAATGACATCCAACGAGTCCTCGGTATCCAGGACCGCAAAGGCCACAAACAGACACAGACCGGTAGCGTCCACAGCGGCTGTGGCAATCTGCAGATTTTTGGAAACCTCGATATTGTCGCTCGTGCTCTTCAAGGGATCGATATCTCCACCCACCTTGAGAATATTCTGACAGACAGCGTATCCGGCAGTGTGATCAGCTCCCATGGGGGTCGTGGCATAGGTCACGCCAACACCCTTGACCGAACGGGGATCATAGGCGGGCAGGGCCTGGCGTTTGACAACGGGAATGCGTTCCACGCCAAAGGCCTCTCCGGCAAAGGCCGTACCATTGCCTATGATCTGGCCCAGGGAATCGTTTTTATCGTAGACTCTTTTCAGCAGGTTAATGGCCGCCTGACCATCTCCCCAAGGGATAACCCCTCCGTCCATGGCCATAACCACGGCGTTACCAACATCAATGGTATCCAGACCGAGATCATCGCACAAACGGTCCATCTGGGCGATGGCATCAAGATCATCAATGAGGCTGTTGGCTCCAAACGCCCACACGGTCTCATATTCGAACCCGGAGGTCAGATAGTTCCCGTCCTTGTCATGATAGGCCTGGGAACACTGGATCATGCATCCGGGATGACACCCTTCCTTGACCCTGCCACCACGGGCTTCCATGTATTCAACCATCTTCTCACCCGTAATCCCGGCAACCTTGTCGAACCGGCCTTCACGAAAATTCTTGGTGGGCAGGGCGCCAGCCTCGTTGAGGATATTGACCAGGATCGAGGTACCAAAGGCAGGCAGCCCCTGGCCGGTAACCGGATGGTCCCGAAGAATCTGGGCCCATCTCTTGGCCGCTTCCTTGAAGGCAGCCTTGTCGGCATATTCAGAACCCAATCCGCCGGCATCATCAAACACAAGGGCCTTGACCCGCTTGGACCCCATCACAGCGCCCAGTCCGCCACG
The DNA here is from genome assembly GCF_001748225.1 of Desulfoplanes formicivorans. Classification (NCBI taxonomy): domain Bacteria; kingdom Pseudomonadati; phylum Thermodesulfobacteriota; class Desulfovibrionia; order Desulfovibrionales; family Desulfoplanaceae; genus Desulfoplanes; species Desulfoplanes formicivorans. The sequence goes on along the minus strand of NZ_BDFE01000008.1, from coordinate 215,071 downwards.
GCCTGCAGCCCGGGCAGGACGTTTCCTGGGATCGGTAAACTGAATGGAAGCCGCCAAACGACAGGTTTCGCCGGCAGGACCGATGAGCATGACCCCGGTTTTCTGGCCATGGGCTTCAAGAAGTTTTTCCGAAGCCGCATAGGTGCCGACCCCTTCAAGATCCGAAGCATCTTCAAAGCTGACGCCGTCCTTGGTGATCTTGATGGTGCACAGGGGCGCATCCCTGGTCGGTTTGTCCTCGAGGACAACGGCCAGCAGATCAAGTTTGGCCATCTTGAGGGCAACCATGCCGCCGGAATTGGATTCCTTGATGCCACCCGTCAGGGGAGACTTGGCGCCCACTGAAATTCTCCCGGAATTGGCTGCCAGGGTTCCTGCAAGCAGACCAGTGGCAATAATCAACTTGTTATCCGGTCCAATGGGGTTGCAAGTCGGTGGAATCTCGTTGAGAATCATCCTGGAAGTCAGGGCTCTTCCGCCAAGTCCGGCATACTCGCCAAGATCCTGGTACTCATACGTCCTTTCCCGCGTATTGATTCTAAGTATTCGTGCCATGGTCTGCTCCTTTCTCTTCATCCCATAATCGGCATGGGCATTGTCTATACTTTGGATGATGCCCTGCCCTTTCGCAATACACATCATCAGATTTAAGATATTCTCATCATGTATCATCCTATAAAAACCAATTGTAAAGGGCTTTCAAAGCTAAGCTTCCGGGGTTTATTGATATATGTCTTGACAGACATGCAATCACCGCCGATGCCGGACCATAGCGTGTATGCAAAACCCTCCCGCTTCTTCCCCCCCACTCACAACCGATGCACCACCGTTTTCACAGCGCCAGGAGGTTTTCCTAACAGCACAGACCGTACGCCCATCCCTTGTCAATCTCTGGTCTGTAATACGCATGAACACCACCTTGTACGCACAAAAACCTGGTGTTCATGCGTATTGATCAACGTCCCAATTTCAGGCAGTTGACAAGCACACGAAATCTTCTTGAGTTTTTTGAACTCCCAACCGACATGTTCTCTCTGTCGACCACAAGGCACCCCTATGAACCGATCACGTATTCTTCTCGAATCGGGCACTAATGAACTCGAAATCGTAGAATTCTATCTTGATGAGACCATCCCGGGCCAGGATGCACCATACCGGGGATACTACGGTGTCAATGTGGCCAAGGTTCTGGAGATCATCAAGGCTCCCAGCAGGATCATCGAGCTCCCCGAAAGCGACCATATAGCCATCAAAGGAGCCTTCAATCTGCGTTCAAAGATCATCCCGCTGATTGATCTGCACAAATGGCTGCGCAAGAAGCAACACGACAACGCAAGCCCCAAGGCCATTGTCACGGAATTCAACAATGTCGTGAACGCCTTTCTCGTTTCCGGAGTCAATCGAATTCACAGGATCGGATGGGATGAGGTGGCCCCCCCCAGCAAATACCTGGAAGGATTTTCCAGCAATACCATCACAGGCGTGGTACGCATCGACAACAAGATCATTTTTCTCCTCGATCTGGAACAAATCATTGCCGAGCTTAATCCGGACATGAATATCGGCAACAAGCCCCTGCCCAAACTCGAACGGACCAACCGCTACCGAGCCCTGGTTGCCGATGATTCACCCATGATCAGAAACATGCTCAAAATGTATCTGGAACGCGCCCGCTTCGATGTCGAGACCCTCAACAACGGTCAACAGGCCTGGGACAGGCTCATGCAGATCAAGCAACAGGCACAAGCCCATGACATCCGACCCATCGACCTGGTCCAGGTTGTTGTCTCTGACATTGAAATGCCCACAATCGATGGACTGAACCTGACCAAAAGGATCAAATCCGACCCCACGCTCAAGCATCTTCCGGTGATCCTGTTCTCTTCTCTGATCACGGACCGCCTCCGGCACAAGGGCGAGGCCGTGGGTGCCGACGACCAGGTCTCCAAACCCGAAATCCAGGAATTGGCCATGCGCGCTGAACAACTCATCATCAAGTATCTTCAGCGCTGATACCGTCCCCTGGCCCATCCGGACCAGGGCCGGCATGAACGTGATAATGCCTTCCCTTTTTGCAACCCGCCGCCATGAGTGCGTGATCCTCCTTTTGTCCGGATCCATTGCCGCCAACCCAAGGTCTGGAAACCCAGGCCTTGTGCCTGTTATTTCCCCACGCCCAGTTTCCCCTGTTTTTTGACCAACCGCTTGACCCGCTTTTCGTTTTCAGGTATATAAAAACAGATATATTAAATATTCACTTAATTTGTCTGCTTGACTATTCTTGATATCAGATACAGCATGGCAAACAAGTTAAGTGAACGCTCAATCAGAACAACGTGCCGGCCCCCACTTCCGGCAAAGGAGTCGCAACCATGACACTACTTCCAGAACTCAAGATCGGCGATGTGATCGCCAAAATACCGATTATTCAAGGCGGCATGGGCGTAGGCATTTCCCTGTCCGGCCTGGCCTCGGCCGTTGCCAGGGAAGGCGGCATAGGGGTCATTGCTGCTGCCATGATCGGCATGTGCGAGAAGGATATCGGTTCCCATTACCGCCAGGCCAACATCCGCGCACTGACCAGAGAAATCCGCAAGGCTCGAGAAAAGACCTCGGGCATTATCGGGGTCAACATCATGGTCGCCCTGAACAATTTCAGCGACATGGTAACCACTGCGATCAAGGAAAAGGCGGACGTCATTTTTTCCGGAGCAGGACTGCCCCTGGATCTGCCCAAATACCTTTCCGCAGATACCAAAACCAAGCTGGTGCCCATTGTGTCCTCGGGACGGGCGGCCAAGATCATTTGCAAAAAATGGCTTTCCCGTTTCAAATATCTGCCCGACGGGTTCGTTGTCGAAGGTCCCAAGGCCGGTGGACATCTGGGATACAAACCCGAAGAAATCGATGACCCGGCCTACTGCCTGGAAAAGACGCTTCCGGATGTTATCCGGGCAGTGGCACCCTTTCGTACACAGGAAAAACAGATACCGGTCATTGCGGCTGGCGGCGTGTACGACGGCGAAGACATCCTCAAATTCCTCAAGCTCGGGGCTTCGGGCGTACAGATGGGAACGAGATTCGTGGCCACCCATGAATGTGATGCTGATCTGGCCTTCAAACAGGCCATGGTCGATGCAAAGGAAGAAGACCTGGAGATCATTCAGAGTCCGGTGGGCATGCCCGGACGGGCCATCAGAAATACCTTTCTGGAAGATGTGAAAAACGGCATGCGCAAACCCTTCAAATGTCCCTTCCACTGCATACGAACCTGTGATCACACCAAGAGTCCGTATTGCATCGCCAAGGCCCTGGTGAATGCCAAAAAGGGACATCTCAAGCACGGTTTTGCCTTTGCCGGCTCCAATGCCCCCCGGGTCAAGGGGATTGTTTCCGTGCATGAGCTGTTCGAAAGTTTGAAGCGCGAGTTTGCCGAGGCCCTCAAGCGTGCCCCGGAACTTGTGTCCACGGCATCCTGATCACAATCACTTTCTCTTGCAGGTGTTTTCTCCTGGAGAGGGATTCAGACCATACAGGAGATATCAAGCAGGAAGGGCCATGAGGTACAGCCCCGGCCATGCAACAAGTCTGATCACTGTTTGTACCAAGAGTTCTCATAACCAATGCAAAAAAGCCGGCCCCTTGCAGGGACCGGCTTTTTTGCATTGCATCAGCGAGAAACGGTCAAACAGGCTTACATCATGCCGCCCATGCCGCCCATGCCGCCACCGGGCATTGCAGGCATGTCGTTCTTTTCTTCGGGCTTCTCGGCAATGGCAGCCTCGGTGGTCAACAACAGGGAGGCCACGGAAGCAGCGTTCTGCAAAGCAGTCCTGGTAACCTTCTTGGGATCGATGACGCCGACCTTGACCAGATCCTCGAACTCACCGGTCGCGGCGTTGAAACCGTAATCATCCTTGCCGTTGCGTACGCTTTCAACGATTACAGCACCTTCAAAACCTGCGTTGGCGCAGATCTGACGGATGGGAGCTTCCAGGGCGCGGCGGACGACTTCGACACCAGCGGTTTCATCGTCATCAGCAGCCTTGACATCGCCAAGCACCTTCTGGGCACGAACCAGGGCAACACCACCACCAGGAACAATGCCTTCCTCAACAGCGGCACGGGTGGCGTTCAAAGCGTCTTCCACACGGGCCTTCTTTTCCTTCATCTCGGTTTCCGTGGCAGCGCCGACATTGATTACGGCCACACCACCGACGATCTTGGCCAGACGTTCCTGGAGCTTCTCACGATCGTAATCGGAAGTGGTTTCCTCGATCTCCGAACGGATCTGCTTGACACGGGCCTTGATATCCTCGGCCTTGCCTGCACCATCAACAATGGTGGAGGTTTCCTTGTCAATGACAACACGCTTGGCGCTGCCAAGATCGTTCAGAGTGATGTTCTCGAGCTTGATACCCAGGTCTTCGGAGACAACCTGACCGCCGGTGAGCACGGCGATATCCTGGAGCATGGCCTTTCTTCTCTCGCCAAAGCCGGGAGCCTTGACAGCCACAACATTCAGAGTGCCACGCAGCTTGTTCACAACCAGAGTGGCCAGGGCTTCGCCTTCGATGTCTTCGGCAATGATCACCAGAGGCTTGCTCATCTTGGCGACCTGCTCCAGAACGGGCAGAAGTTCCTTCATGCTGGAGATCTTCTTTTCGTTGATCAGGATCAGGGGCTCTTCCATCTCGCAAACCATCTTGTCCGGATTGGTCACGAAGTAGGGAGACAGGTAGCCACGATCAAACTGCATACCCTCGACAACGTCCAGAGTGGTGTCAAAGCCTTTGGCTTCTTCAACCGTGATGACGCCTTCCTTGCCAACCTTGTCCATGGCCTCGGCAATGATGTTGCCGATGGTGGCGTCGTTGTTGGCGGAAATGGTACCGACCTGAGCGATTTCCTTGGGGTCGCGGGTGGGTTTGGCAACCCTGTCCAGTTCGGCGACAATGACTTCAACAGCCTTGTCGATACCGCGTTTGATGGACATGGGATTGCGGCCTGCAGCAACCAGCTTGACGCCTTCCTTGAAGATGGCCTGGGCCAGGATGGTCGCGGTTGTGGTACCGTCACCAGCAACATCGGAAGTCTTGGAAGCAACTTCCTTGACCAACTGGGCGCCCATGTTCTCGAACTTGTCTTCCAGCTCGATTTCCTTGGCTACAGTTACACCATCCTTGGTGATGATGGGTGCGCCAAAAGATTTTTCAATAACAACATTACGGCCCTTAGGGCCAAGGGTAACCTTGACGGCATCGGCCAGCTGATCCAGGCCGAGTTTGAGGCTTTCTCTAGCCTTTTCTTCGAATTTGATAATTTTGGAAGCCATTGTATCTCTCTCCTTTGTTGGGATCGAAGTAATAAACCATGAAACAGATGCTCCCATGGCGCAGTATCAACTGCCATGGGGCCGACCTTTCATTTTCAGAAGTTCCTTCTTAGTGCTATGCCTCGATAACAGCCAGAATGTCATCTTCGCGCATGATCAAGAGTTCCTCGCCATCGATCTTGACCTCGGTACCGGCGTACTTGTTGAAAATAACCTCGTCGCCTTCCTTCACGCCCATGGGGATGAGCTTGCCATCATCAGCGGTTTTGCCGGGACCGGCAGCCTGGACCTTGCCCTTGATGGGTTTTTCCTTGGCACTGTCAGGGATGATGATGCCCCCCTTGGTTACTTCCTCTTCCTCTACCCGTTTTACCAGGATGCGATCATGAAGCGGTCTGAGTTTCATTGTTTGTTCCTCCAAAATAAGGTTGATTGATAACGAAGATTGTTAGCACTCGATTAACTCAAGTGCTAACAGAAACGGATTGTAAGCATCACAAAGGAAATTTCAAGGGCTATTTTCAAAAAACAAACATTTTTTTCAACCTGTCGTGTCCTGTTTCCAGCTCCAGGCCAATAATTACTAATCATTTCGCCAAAAAACTCAACGAACCTTCATTTTCTTCTTTTTTTCAAAAAATCGACACCTGCCTCAACGACATTTTTTTTGACAAAACCGCCATATTTGGGCAAACAAAATGGCCGTGTTGCGGGTGGCCTTTTCCACGTTTCCCATGGTAGGCCACCTGCTTGTTTGTGCAATCATGATTTTTTAGTGAATGATGGAACCCCACCTTTCCTCCGATCTCATGCCTTACCCGCCAGGAGTTGACGTTCATGCTCGATCTCAAATTTGTACGTGGTCATGTCGACCAGGTTGCCGCAGCCTTGAAAACAAGGAACGCTTCCATTGACATCGAATCCTTTCTGGAGACGGATTCCAGACGAAGAAAACTTTTGGCCGAGGTGGAAGATCTCAAAAGCCTCCGGAACAAGGCATCTGCCGAGGTTGCCCAAAAAAAACGCAACAAGGAAGACGCCTCGGAACTGCTCAAGGAACTCTCCGGGGTATCCGCTCGCATCAAACAGCTGGATGAGGAGCTCAAGGCCGTTGATGCGACAACCAAGGCCTTTTTGCTGACCATCCCCAACATGCCCCACGCAGACGTTCCCGTGGGCCGGGACGAGAACGACAACCGGGAGGAAAAGGTCTGGGGGAACAAGCCGGAGTTTGCATTCACTCCCAAGGAACATTGGGAAATCGGCACCGCTCTTGGAGGCCTTGATTTCCCCAGGGCGGCCAAACTCACGGGCAGTCGATTCGTGGTGCTCAAGGATTGGGCCGCGCGCATGGAACGGGCCCTGACCAGCTTCATGATTGATGTGCACACCCTGGAACACGGGTACACCGAGGTCATGCCTCCAGCCATCATCAACAAGACATCCCTTCTCGGCACGGGTCAGCTGCCCAAATTTGCCGATGACCTGTTCAAACTGGAACAGAGCGATTACTATCTCATTCCCACGGCCGAAGTACCCCTGACCAACCTCTTTCGGGATGAAATCCTCGAAGAGGATGATCTGCCCACGGCGCTGACCGCGTTCACTCCCTGTTTCAGATCCGAAGCCGGGTCATACGGCAAGGATACCAAAGGCATCATCCGGCAGCACCAGTTCGACAAGGTGGAAATGGTCAGGATCGCCCATCCGGATCACTCCTATGAAGATCTCGAACTTCTCCTTGGCCATGCCGAAGCCATTCTGCAGAAACTCGGACTCCATTACAGGGTGGTGACCCTGTGCACGGGCGACCTGGGGTTTTCCGCGGCCAAAACCTATGATATAGAAGTGTGGCTTCCTGGACAAAACAAATACCGGGAGATATCCTCCTGTTCCAATTGCGAAGACTTTCAGGCCAGACGGGCCAACATCCGGTTCAGGCCCAAAGGCAGTTCCAAAAACCGCCTGGTCCATACGTTGAACGGATCGGGACTGGCCGTTGGCCGAACCATGGTCGCCATTCTCGAAAATTATCAACGGGAAGACGGTTCCGTCGTCATCCCGGACATCCTTCGCCCCTACATGGGGGGAACCGATATCATCTACCCAGGATAGTACATTGGCAGACAACGAAACTCCCAACACGCCTCATTCCTCTGAAAACGACGAAACCACGTCGGCAAAGATGGAAGCCGCCCTCGGAAAGATCAAGTATCTGAACGGAGTCAGGCTTCAACGAGCCATTGTGGCTGGAGCTGACTGGGTCGTGGCCATGCAGAAGCATCTTGATGCCATCAATGTCTTCCCTGTTCCCGACGGAGACACGGGAAGCAACATGGCCGCGACCATGAAAAGCATTGCCGAACGAGCCAAAGAAAATATCGACAAGTCTCTGAATCGGGTCAGCAATGCCCTTGCCGATTCCGCCCTCATGGGTGCCAAAGGCAATTCCGGAGCCATTCTCGCCCAGTTTTTCCAAGGCCTTGCCGAAGGACTCAAGGATCACCGCAAGGTAACCACCGAACGATTCGGGCAAGCCGTCCACGTGGCCGCTCAAAGGGCCCAGGAAGCCATTTCATCACCCAAGGAAGGAACCATCCTGACCGTGATCCGGGAATGGTCAGACAGGGTCCGGGAAAATTGCAAGAAAACAACGGATTTTGACGAACTGCTTCGGGACTCCCTGGACTGGGCCCAGAAGGCACTGGATCGCACTCCTGAACAGCTGGCATCACTGAAAAAGGCCGGTGTCGTGGATGCAGGAGCTCAGGGATTTGTGTACATGCTTGAAGGCATTGTCACGTTCATGGAAAAGGGTGATTTGGCGGCCTCCCGGCAGAACGCCCAGAAACAGGCCTCAGCAAACCTCCCGCTCATTGGCGAAGACTTTTTTGACGACCATGAAAATTCACCATTCAGATACTGCACCGAATGTCTTGTTGTAGGGCAAGGCATTGATATCCGCAAACTGAGAACAGACCTCGAAGGCCTTGGTGATTCCCTTATTGTCGCAGGTTCTTCCACCAAGGCCAAAGTGCACATCCATACCAACCACCCGGCCGATATCTTCAAAATCGTGGCCCGGGAAGGGGAATTTCGCGAACAGAAAATCGACGACATGGAACAGCAAAACCATGACGCCCATCGTTCGGACAAGGCCCGCGTCGCCATTGTTACGGACACGGGATGCGATATTCCCCAGGACTTGTGCGAAAAATACAACATCCATTTCATCCATCACAGTCTCGTGTTCGGCGATAACGAGACCTATCTGGACAAACAGGGAATCCACCGGGACGATTTCTATGCCAGGCTGTGCGATTTCAAAACCCCCATAAAGACCTCTCAGCCCACGCCTTCCCAGTTCAAGCGCATGTATTCCTTTTTGCTCAAATACTATGATGCATGCGTCTCCATCCATCTGCCACCGGCCCATAGCGGCACCATTCACGGAGCTCGCCGAATAGCCTCGGGATACAATGACAAGGTCAGTATTGTCGACAGTACCTGCAATTCCATGGCCATGGGTCTGGTCGTTCTGGAAGCCGCTAAGGCAGCCGCCCAGGGTATGAGTCAGCAGGAAGTCGTGCAGGTGGCCGAGAAGGCCGCTAGCAAGGCCAGGGCCTTTTTCTGCTTCGACACCCTCAAATACCATCTCCGGGGGGGCAGATTAAGCAATTCAGCAGGCAAACTTGCTTCCATTCTGCAACTTCGCCCGATTATTACCTTCAAGGAAGATGGTACGGTCAAACTCGACGGCGTTGGATTTTCCAGACACGGCGTGCGTAAAAAAACCTGGGCCAAGGCCCGCAAAGCAGCCATGGGAAAAAAGAACCTGCAATTCGTTGTAGCCCATGCCAATAATCCCCAATTGGCGGCATGGTTTGTCCAGAACATCCGGAAAACCTTTGACACGGACGATATTCCGGTTGTCGAGGCCTCTTACACCTTGGTAAGCCACGCAGGTCCGGGCGCAGCCGGCATAGGATTCATCGGAGACTAGACAGCGCATCCCTGCCAAGACGTATAATTTTCATTTTCCCGCAGGTTTCGCCTTGACAGGCACTGCTCGAATCTATAGAAGCTGTTTCTCGCAGCACGGGCCGTTAACTCAGTTGGTAGAGTATCTGCCTTTTAAGCAGAGAGTCGCAAGTTCGAGCCTTGCACGGCCCACCACCTCAATGTCCCCATCGTCTAGTGGCCTAGGACGCCGGCCTCTCACGCCGGTAACGCGGGTTCAAACCCCGCTGGGGACGCCAGATAATGAAAGGCCTTACGCAGATGCGTAAGGCCTTTTTCTTTAAGTACCTTGTACCCGTTTGAAAGCTTGGCCCCCCTGTTTTTCCCACCTCCCGTGCTGACAAGACATACAGATTGTCCACTGCCCTGTGCCAAGGCCCCTGAGGAGCGTTGGCAACACAAGAGGTCAGAGGCATGCAGGCTGCATGAAGCTGTCTCGTCATCATGGCCTGTCAGTTGATTGTGATCATCCGGGCGAATGATTCGCGTCCTCCGCGTTGGTATGGCACAAGAAACAATCAATATTGTGAATTTTATAACTTGCGTCCATAATACCAACACTTTTTCGGGCAATCCCAAAATCGTCCATATCTATATGAAATCAAAACAATAACCAGGCAAACTTTTCTTTTTTCTAAAAACATGCCTGGTTTGTCCCTTTTTACGCATGTTCTTATCGGCACATGCGTTGGCAGCATTGTACAGCCCTTGCATCATTCTATAACTGGCCATCGATTGTGCATGATCGCTCAAGCCATAAAAAAGTGCTTGTGCACGTCCCATGGTTCGCGTTTGGACCATGATCTCTTTTTTCCATTAAGTGCGTTACACGATCATGAGGGAGGGTGGAATGAGTATCCGGTTGAAAATTGCTTTGGTTCTTGGTGGTGCTGTGGTCCTGCTCGGCCTGGTGGCATACTGGCTTGTTGGACGGGAACTTGATCACCTGCATCGTCAGGGACTGACCCACACCATGGAACAAAAGGCGCACGAAGTGGTCAATGCCATTAATGCCGCTTCATTGCAGGCACGCAACCAAGCGGCCATGTTCAGCACACTCCCCCAAGTGGTGGAGGCCTATCATGTCGCCGGATCCGGGAACATGGACGACGCAGCATCCCCCCAGAGCCAAAAGGCTCGGGACATGCTGCGTCGCGAACTGGCCCCGATCATGGCCGGATTCCAATCAGTGACAGGCAAACCGCTACGTCTTCATTTCCACTTACCCAACGGTCGCAGCCTGGTTCGCATGTGGCGCAAGCAGCAAACCAAGGTAAACGGCACATGGATGGACATCTCGGACGATCTCTCGTCATTTCGCCAGACCGTGCTGGACGTGAATCGCCAATACCAACCCATGCAGGGCATTGAGCTTGGTCGCGGCGGCTTTGCCATCCGCGGTCTTTCACCGGTGAAGGATGATCACGGTAGCCATCTCGGCTCCGTGGAAGTGCTCATCGACTTCAATCCCATCATGGAAGCCGCCGGATCAAGCGACAGAAGCAGTATGCGCCTGTACATGAACGCCGAATACCTGGACATCACCACCCGCCTTCAGGACCCTCAAAAAAATCCCCGGGTGGGCAACCATTTCGTGCTCGTTACCGGAGCAGATAATCCCGCTTTGGACGGCCTGATTACCGAGGACCTGCTGCTTCAAGGCAAGCAGGGCCTCGTTGTCGAGGAAAAGGGAGAAGAGGCCCTTTCCGCCTTTCCCATCCGCGATTACAAGGGCGACCAGATCGGTGTCATGGTCTACGCCCTGAACATCTCCTCGGACAACGCCATCATCCAGGCCGCAGGCACCCGCTTCAGTGGTATTTTGCTCGCCCTGCTGGTCCTGCCCTTGCTGCTCATTACCCTTTTGCTGACCCGCTCGGTCATCCGCCCGGTAAAGACAATCATCGCCAAGATTGAAGACATCCGCCACGACCGCGCCAACCTTTCCGACCGTATCAATGCCCATCAACACGACGAAATTGGCGAGTTGGCAGAATCCTTCAACGCGCTCATGAAAAAAATCGCGACCTTGCTCACCGAAGCCCAGGGCTACATGAACATGCTCAATGCCGTGCCGGATCCCATTTTTGCCGTAGATGACGACTTCCGCATCCTCATGGCCAACCAGGCCACGGAAAAAATGCTTGGCAAAAAGGTAGACCAGTTGCTTGGTGCCCGCTGCGCCGATACTTTCCGCACAGAGGTCTGCGAGACCCCCAATTGCCCCATCACCCAGGCCAAAAAGAGCCAGAGCCTTGTGCAATCGGAAATTCTCGCCATAGGCACCCCTGACAAACCAATCTACATTCAGCCCTTGGCTGACGTGATCCGGGACAAAAACGGCCAGCACATCGGGTATGTGGAGGTGGCACGCGAGGTCACCGACCTGGTACGCAAGGAACACGAGCTCAGCCAAAACATGCACCGGCTGGAAGACATCAACCAGGGCATTGAAGCGGCTGCAGGACATATTGCCGAATCTGCAGACCAGTTTACAATCAACTTCCGGAACATGAGCCAGGGGTCTGAAATCCAGCGCAACCGCGTGGCTGAAACAGCCACGGCCATGGAAGAAATGAACGCCACCGTATTGGAAGTTGCCCGGGGAGCCTCCAGTGCCGCAGAACAGGCCGACGCTGCCCGCCAAAAGGCCATGGCAGGATCAGAAATTGTAAAACAGGCCATCTCCGCTATAACCGAAGTCCAGGACAAGGCCCTGGTCATGAAACGCAATATGTCCAAGCTGGGCGAACAGGCAGCTGGCATTGGCAAGGTCATGAACGTTATCAACGATATTGCAGATCAGACCAATCTGCTGGCCCTTAATGCAGCCATTGAAGCTGCCCGGGCAGGTGAAGCTGGAAGAGGCTTTGCCGTGGTTGCCGACGAAGTCCGCAAACTGGCCGAAAAAACCATGGAAGCCACCCGGGAAGTTGGCGAGGCCATTCGGACCATTCAGGCGGGCACGGAAAACAACGTGACTGACGTGGACAATGCGGTACATTCCGTGGAAAACGCCACAAACCTTGCCTCCCAGTCCGGAAGCGCGCTGGAAGAAATCGTGGGCATTGTGATCTCCACCAATGATCAGGTTCAGGCCATTGCCACAGCCGCGGAACAGCAGTCAGCCACCAGTGAACAAATCAGCCGGGCCATTGCAGAAGTCAATGAGGTGGCCAACTCCACGGCTCAAGCCATTGAGGAATCTTCAGAAACCCTTGAAGAACTCACCCAACTGGCCCGTCGTCTTAAAGACCAGGCCACAGCCCCCTGATCCATATTCCTGTATAAAAAAGAAAACGGGGCGGCATCCTGTGCCGTCCCGTTTTTTTCATTAAGCTGATCATCAACCCAAGAGATGCCTGTCATCACAAGAATCAGACGCCATCAACCCCCAACCGCGTCTGTCCAAACCACTTAAAATGGGGTATGCCAGCACCGACAACCAGGCAGGCATAAGGTTTCCAGACGTCAACCTGATTGTTGTCATACAAACAACTATTTCCCCGGAGGAAACCATGCATCCGCTGTTTTTGGTCATTGCATCAACCCTCCTGGCTGGTCTGGCCATGCCGATAGGCGCGGCCTTTGCCTCGCGTGAACAATTCAAACCGGAATGGCTTGAAAAAGAGTTCCGTCATGGCGTCATGGCCTTTGGAGGGGGTGCGCTTCTGTCTGCAGTTGCCCTTGTTCTGGTGCCCGAGGGAATCACCCGTTTTAAACCCTGGTCCGCTTCCCTCTTCTTTATAGCTGGCGGACTGAGCTTTATGTTCGTTGATATCATCCTCAAAAAAATAGATACCGCTGCAAGTCAACTGACTGCCATGCTTTCCGATTTTATACCCGAGTCAATTGCCCTGGGCGCTGCGTTCGCCACAGGCAAAAGCAGTGTGTTTGTACTTGCCGGTTTGATAGCCTTGCAAAATCTTCCGGAGGGGTTCAATGCCTATTGTGAACTCAAAGCGTCTTCTTCATACAGTTCACGAACAATCGTACTCATCTTTGCCGTGATGGCCCTACTCGGCCCCCTGGTGGGTGTGTCCGGGTACCTGTGGTTGCAGGATAATCCCGCCATTGTTGCCGCCATCATGCTTTTTGCATCCGGCGGCATTCTCTATTCCATATTTCAGGATATTGCCCCACAGGCAAAACTCGAAACATACTGGGCCCCTCCCATGGGCGCTGTTTTGGGATTTGTTCTGGGTATGGCCGGATTCATGATGACGCCATAACAGAACCCCGGCATTGACTGTCCAGGCTGATGGCCGTTCCCAACGTTTCAGGGTGAGATGAAGGACATCTCCGAGGAGTTGTCCCGACCAGGAATCAGATCAGAACGGATCTCAGGGCCATCCGAGGCAGGCATCAAATAATATGGGTGATACCGATATTCTCACGGGCTGTCTGGCGCTTAAGACACCGACAAAACACGCTGCCAGGCCTGGATGTCGCCTTCCCGAGAAAGACCTGCATGGGACGATATTGTCTGATCAGTTTCAGGGCCGTGTATTCCGGAACAATCGTTTCCAAAAGGCGCAGACTCCATATAAGATGATGCCTGCGGCACCGTATCAGCCCCTGGGCCAGCTTGCGGTAGAGACTGCCCTTGAAACGCTCCAGATGACCGCTTGGCAGGTTCCCGGGAACCAGACCCACAAACAGAAAAAGGGAGGGTTCTGCCAAAGCCTGCTCTATGGCGGCATCAAACAAGGAGGCTGCTCGCTCGTCTCCCTTGATGAAGACCATGATGCGCTGCCGATGACGATTGTTGAAACGAAGCGGGGGCAACACGATCTGTGTGTCCTGGTCGTCCCATTCACCATACTCGGCCAGAATGCTGGCAACCTCATGGGCGGTGGGACGATTGGCAGGATTTCCGGCCATACAGGCCGTGATGCCGTCATACAATGAGGGCGGAACTTCCCGGACAGGTGGCAGGGTATCAGGGAGAATATCCCACGGGATACGCTTTCTGATCAATAATTTCAGCCTGTTAAACGGCGGTCTGTCAGCCAGAAGAAGGTAGAGAAGCCCTCCCAGGGCATACATATCCTTTGCAGGACCGGATTTTTTCCCGTGCAAGGCTTCAGGCGAGGCATAAGCCGGGGACCCGCAGGGTGGCATGGAGTCGTTCCAGAAATCATCCCACCGTTCATGGCAGGCAGCGCCAAAGTCGCTGATCTGAATGTTTTTTTCGCTTATCCAGACACAGGATGAAGAAAGGTTTCTGTGGATGATGCCCGCATCATGCAGACGGGCCATGCATCTGGCCAGACCAAGGCCCACGCCGATCCGGGCCGGCAGGTTCCTGGGTTTGGCCCGAAGCCATGCATACAGGGGAACACCTTCGGGCCAGGGAGCGATCACCCCGCCCCGCCATTCGTCACATGGCCAGATGTATCCGTCTATTTGAGGGAGTTCGATGAAACGCGCCTCGTTTTGCCAACGCAGAAAGGCGTTGGTATTCAGGCAGTAGAATTGCTTGAGCAGATAGGGTTTGCAGCGCCTTCGGCCGAGATACTGCAGGTTGAAGCGCCCTCGATTGATCTGGCCGGAGACAAGAACTCCGCAGATGGAATCTCCCGCACACAACGGCATCGGAAGACTCTCTCGAAAGGCGATATTTTCCAGGGCGCTCCACATGCTTCCTCCGATCATCCCGAACCGGGTATGGGCGAGAGCTCAGTCTGGACAGACAAAACGGGTAGTGCACAGCATAAGTAGCACAACTCACCCGGGCTGCCAACGCCCAAGACAATGCGGAGGGAAAAAGCATGGAGTCAAAGGAGACTCCTGAAGGAGGGCTAGAATCCTGATTGGCTCTGAATTTCGGATTCCCGATAGCCAAGATAATCGTCGCGTCGCACAACAGCGTACACCAAGGCCGCCAGGGTTGTGCACACAAAGGTACCCACAAGGACCGGAGAGGTCCAATCCACATCCAGCCACCAGTCACCAGAAGGTTCATGCACCACGGTCAGAAACACACCAGGCCAGTCGTTGACCACTCCGAGGTATTGGTAGAGCAGCGTAAACCCCCATGTAAGGTAGGTCATGGCCCCCAGCCCCACGATAAAATGGCGGAACATGTTCTTGAGTCGTTTGGTATGCATCTCTCAATCTCCTAAGCGCCGTAATAAAACCAGCCAACCCCAAGAATAATGATGAGCAGGCATTCGAGCACGGTCAGCTTGAACATGAATCCGCAGATCCTGCGCTGGGTCGGATTCATGGTCAACATCACCTTGTTCATGAAAAAACGCCACACGCGATGCTTCAAGCCGTTGGTTTCATACAACCGATAGTATTCACGCAGGCTGGGCAGCCAGTATTGCATGGTCCTGGCAGCATCTTCCCCTGAAAACGAACCGTTCTTTTCTTCCACGCTAAAAGACAAACAGGTATTCTGTCCATTCTCGCATGAACGGGCGGCCAGGGTCAGGCCGATCTCCGGGAAAACAGCCCTGAACGTTCCTTGACCCGCGATGATCTGGGGCGTGGTCCTGAAGTCTGTCTCCACAAGCACGTCTTCCACGGGAAAACCTGTCCCCTTGTTCTTGTCAATGTGCCAATGCGGGTTCAGCCGCATGAGGGTTTTGCTCTGGAGTTGTTCCCAAAAAGACGCATTCCAAGGCAGGTTGGTTTCCATCCAGACATTGGCCCGGGGGAGTTCACTCACGGGCGCATGGGCCCGCTCCCGACGATCTATAGTCTCAGCTGCATAGGTCATGGCGCCACCACCAAAGGGCATGGCATCTGCGGATGCAGACGCTTGTTTTCAAAACGGTCCTTGAAGCCGGGAGCCTGTTCCTGCTGCCAGGCGCCCATGATCACCACATCGGCATCCACCTCTCTGGCTGCCTCGGCAAGCACATCTTCGAGCTTGCCTGCCTTGCTCAAAAAATCGATTTCAACACCCTGGAATTCATCGCGCAGTCGATCCCAGAGCTGACCGATCTCCTTGGATATTTCGCCAGCAACATAGGCCCCGAAGGTGTTGCGTGTGGTGGAGGTATTCAGCCAGTCGTCGCAGGTCATGTCACCCCAGGCCTCGTTGATAATGGACAGGATGGTGACCTTTGCGCCGTAGCGATGGGCCCATTCAAGGGCAAGGGCTTCTGCCTTGCGGGCACCGGGCGTTCCGTGTGTGGTGAGTAGAATATGCTTCATTACGGGAAGTCTTCTTTGGTATCCGTTTGCGGCGGGGGCCAAGCCCCCACCGCAAACGTTTTCATTGATAGGGTTTAATTAAACCATCCACTTGGTGAACAGCAGAACCAGGAAGGTTACCACAAGAACCAGACCAAGGGCGGTGAGGTCCTCGTTTTTCTCGGAAGCGAACACGGACAGGGCACGCTCTTCGTTTTGTTCCTGATCGGAATTCTTGACTTCGCACTTGATATCGGATTGTGCCATGATCTTTCTCCTTTAGTGAAGGACAACGTCTTTGACAAAGTACATAACGACAATGAAGGACAAAGTGGCCTTGGCCATGCCGGAAATGCCACCCATGACCAGCGGCCATCCACCTGCCTGGGCCAGGGACTTACGGGTGATCTGCATACCCAGTCCAATAAGGCCGTACGCAAAGAACCAGATCATGCAATCGGTCAGGGTGACAACGGTTTTGGACTTCTTCTGAACCTGCTTGACCGCATGCTTGATGGCAGAGGTAACCTCTGCGGACAGGGTCAATTCACCACCCTTGACCCGGGCAAGGATGGATTCCAGGCCGCGCATGCGCTCACGGGCGGTCTCGTCAAAGACCTTTTTGTTGTCGCGATCTTCAAAGTTACCAGCAATCTGATGCTGTTTGACAAGATCATCAAAGGCAGCCTGTTCTTCGGCATTCAGACCGGGGATGCCGGCAAGCTGGGCATTCTGGAGTACAGTCAATTCCTCGGGAGTGACCTCTGTACGCTGGTTGTAGCTGAAATCGAGGTACTTGCCCTTGTAGTGGTCCGCAGGCGAGAAGACACCCAAAGAGGACATGAAGAAAAGCAACAGGAACCCGAGAATAAAAATGGGAAACTTGTCGATGACAACTTCCTTGAAGGACAGTTTCTGGCCGGACTGCTTGCCAAACCAGGTGGCCAGCAGCAGAACGATGACCGGCAGGAACAGAACACGGGTGATGTTGAAAATTTCACCGACCTTCAGGGTCTTGATATCCACGGCGTTGAATGCCAAGCAGGCGGCTGCAACCTGAGCGGAATTCAGGATGCCGGTACCGGCCCAGGCACCGAACTGGGTCGCGTTCATGCCCGCGAGCTTACCAATGGTCGGGAAGGCAAACATGCACAGGATACCAAAACCGAGGATGGTACCAATGGTGTAGGCCATTTCGGAACACTTGGCCTTGACAACCGGAGCACAGGCAACCGTTGCCGAAACACCGCACACGCCCATGCCCGCAGAAAGAACACCGGTCATGGACTTGGGCTGCTTGAAAACCTTGCCCAGAAACAGGACGAAAAACACAGTACCCAGAACAAAAAAGCCGATCATCCAGATGGAAACCATACCCAGCTTGGCCAATTCAGCAAAGGAGTACCGTGCACCGAGCAGAATGACTCCCATCTTGAGCACAAAACGGGCGGTTTTAACACCGGAAGCGGCAAACTTGGGGATGCCCCAGCTGTTGGTGATGATGATACCAACAATAATACCCAGGACGACGTAGTTCAGGTTCAAAACCTTGTGGATCTTGAATCCGAGTACCGGAACCAAAGAAGAACTCATCATGATGACCAAGGGCTCGGCAAACCAACGGATACCCATGGCCAGTGACAGAATGAACAATACGCCCGGAATGGTCTCCAACACGAAGACATCAAATTTTCCCAGTGGTTTGTCCATACGTGACTGACGCAAAATAGCCGTGATCACACCAAGACCGCCGCCAATAAACGCAAGGCTCTCCATCAGATCGATGGCTTTGTGAACCTTGAACGTGGTCAGCAGACCAGTAAGTACTCCGGAAGATACAAGCAGTCCGAAGCACAACAGTATTCCACTCATGATCCAGGTGGGGGTGTTGTCGGGACGTCCGACACTAACATTTGACATGACTCAACCTCTCCTTATTTGGGTTAACATGGGTGTTGTCGAACCCAAATACAGCAAGGCGTATACCAAGAGTTGTCATACACGATATCTATTTGATATAAAACAAATTTTCATTTTTCCGTAACCCTGGTCCTGCTAACTCGAATTAGCAGTTTGCAATCCCGGGTTGGCGTTTCCCCCTCTCGACCCAATGGTTGGATAAAAAGGTAAAAATACGTTACCCACGGTCTTCTGCAGCCCGCCATGGATGTTGAAGGCATATACCCAAAGGGCACTTGCCCGGAGAACCTACCGTGTTTGGTCCAAAAAATTTACAGGCAAAATTCTTCCTGGGGCTCGGCCTCATTGTCCTGCTCTTGGGGATGTTTTTCGCCTCGAGCCTTTATTTTCATCTCAGTTCACTCCTGGAAAGCCAGGTCAGGGACAAGGCCGATCTTGTCTTTCGCCAGGTTTCAAGCGTTCAGCAATATGTGCGTGAGACATTGCGCCCCACCCTCTACCAGGAATTGCCGGAAGGTGATTTCATCATCGAGGCCATGTCTTCATCCTACATATCCCGGGCCATTATGGACCAGCTGAACATGCCCCACTCCGAATACCATTATCGTCGAGTGGCCGAGAACGCGCGCAATCCCCTGTTCGAGATCAATGCGGATGAAAAGGAACTGCTCACCTACTTTCGCAAGCATCCCGGACAGAAATACTGGCAGGGATTTCGTCAGGTGGAAGGCAAGGAATACTTTGTCAAGGCCAGACCCGTCGTGTTCAAGGAATCCTGTCTGACCTGTCATGGCAACCCCGAAGATTCCCCTCCTGTCCTGCTGGAACGCTACGGGACCCAACGGGGATTTGGGCACACCAGGGATCACGTGGCCGGGCTGGTGGTCGTCGGGGTTCCTGTTGATGGGGCCATGGCCAAAATCCGCAACGCCACCAAGGGCTATGCCGCCTTGTACGGCCTGGGCGTATTGTTCTTCTTTGGTCTGGTCCAGGTATTCTTCAATCGACTGATCGCAACCAACCTGCAGAGGCTATCCAACAAATTTCGAACGCTTTTTCAGAAAGATGCGGAACTGGGGACCCTTGAGAAGCTCGACAACGTGGACGAAATTGAAGAGATGGTCCAAGGCCTTGAGGAACTTGGCGATCATATTCATGAAATACACAACCAGTTGCGTCAGCACTCTGAAAATCTGGAATACATGGTGGAAGCCCGCACCAGTGAATTGAAAATCGAAGCCGAGGAGCGACGCACCGACGTGGCCCTGTTTGTCCAATTGCTTGATGGTCTCAACAAGAGCAACACCCGGCGGGAGATGTGGCGCTACTCTCTGCCGATCATTGTCAGACGGTTCAGGGCCAGAAACGGCAGTTTCATCTGCATGCTTGCCTCTCAATCCTACTACACCTGGCCCGAGAATACTCCCAAGCCCCGGCTCCCTGACAACTGGAAGGAAATTCTCACCGAATTCAATCCCTATTTCGAACCGGGCAAGGTATTTATTCCGGTTGGCGCTTCCAGGACATCTTCCGAAGGCATTCTCTGTCTCACCTGGGATGAAGGTTCCCGGATATCCGCCCAGGACCGCGATATCCTGCGGGCCCTGGGCCAGCAATTGGGCATTGCCATGGAAAATCTGAATGCCCTGCATAATCTGCTCTGGCAAAAGGACATGCTGCAAGCCGTTGTCGAGGGCATTGGCGATCCCCTGCTGCTCATGGACAGTTCCGGCAATGTGGTCCTGGCCAATGAAGCGGCCCGGAACCTTTCCCGATCATTTGGCGGCCACATTACCGATGAAGGATGTGCCGCCTTGTTCAGGCAAAAGGGGCTGTTTGCAGACTGCCCGCTTCAGGTGGCACTGGAGTCGGGAACGTCCATGAACCGCGAGGTGCAAACCGAAGATGGCAGGTTCTTTTCCGTCAACGTGTTTCCCGTGTCCGAAGGGACGCCCGGGGAGGGACGTGCCGTTGTCTATGTTCGGGATGTGACCCAGGAAAAACAAATGCTTGCTTCCATGCAGCAAAGCGAAAAGCTGGCCACTGTCGGTCAGCTGGCTGCAGGCCTGGCCCATGAAATCAACAATCCCCTCGGCGTGATCAGATGCTATGCCGAACTCCTCAAGGGCAATGCCTCGGGCGATGACCAGATGCGTGATGTGGAGGTGATCATCAAGCATGCAGCACAGGCTGAAAACGTGTTGCAGGATCTGCTCAACTTTGCGCGGCCCAAAAAGGCCGAGCCTGTCATGCTTGATATCGGCAAGGCCCTGAAAAATGCCCTGAGCGTATTCCGCGTTCAGGCGGAAAAAAAGAATATCAAACTGGAATCGGTTATTGATGATGCCCTTCCCGCCATTCTGGCCAACGAGCAGGCCGTGGAGCAGATTTTTGCCAACCTGCTCAAAAACGCCCTGGATGCCGTGCCCCAGGACAAGGGACGAATAACCGCTTCTGCGAGTTTTGATCCGGACAGCAGCAGCATCCGCATTTGTGTGGCCGACAATGGCCCCGGCATTGCAAAAGAACATAGTAAAAAATTGTTCGATCCCTTTTTTTCCACCAAGGAAGTGGGCATGGGTACAGGGCTCGGATTGGCCGTGGTCTACGGCCTTGTCCAGGAAATGGGCGGAACCATTACAATCAAAAACAACGGCGGGGCCATGTTCATCATTGTCCTGCCCGTCACCAAAGGTGACCACGATGGAGGTAATGCTTGAAGAATCCCGTTGGTATCCTGATAGTAGACGATGAAAAGGATTTCGCTGTCGGCCTTGCCCGTCTGCTTGGACGCGAATATCCGGATGAACGAATCGTTGCCGCCCTATCCGGACATGAAGCACTTGATTTTCTGCGTAACGGCGGATTCGGGCTCATGCTGACGGACCTGAATATGCCCGGCAAGGACGGCGTGACCCTACTCAGGGAGGCCAAGGAGGAATTTCCCGATCTCAGTGTGGTCATGCTCACGGCCTACGGTACCGTGGAGACAGCCGTGGATGCTCTTAAAATCGGCGCCTACGACTTTCTGACCAAACCGGTTGAACCTGCCAAACTCTTCCAGGTGGTTGAACGCGGGCTGGAACGGAGCCGTCTTCTGGTGGAAAACGCCCGGTTGCAGGAAGTCATTGCCCAGCAATGCGGCACCCATGAACTGGTCGGAGAAAGCAAGGCCATTGTGCGGCTCAAGGAAACACTGGCTGCCGTAGCCCTGTCCGATTACACCGTGCTCATCCGCGGGGAATCAGGTACCGGCAAGGAGTTGGTGGCCCGGACCATCCACAAATTGAGCAGTCGCAAGAATCGCCCCATGCTCACGGTGAACTGTCCGGCCATTCCCGACCAATTGCTCGAAAGCGAATTGTTCGGCCATGTCAAGGGGGCCTTTACCGGAGCCGACCGCGACCGCAAGGGCATTTTTGTTACTGCAGACGGCGGCACCCTCCTGCTGGATGAAATCGGCGACATCTCACCGGGCATACAAACAAAACTCCTTCGTGCCCTCCAGGATGGAGAGATCCGACCCGTGGGCTCAAGCACGCCCATTTCCGTGAATGTTCGCATCCTGGCCTCCACCAACCAGCCCCTGGAGGACAAGATCAAGGGCAATAGTTTTCGCGAAGACCTCTACTACCGGCTCAATGTGCTCAACCTGAACGTTCCCTCATTGCGGGAGCGCAAGGGGGATATTGCCCTGCTGGCTCACCACTTTCTGCAGACCGCATGCAAGGAGATGCATGCAGAACCCAAAAAGCTTTCCCCCGAGGCTGTCGCCTATCTGACCACCCAACCATGGCCCGGCAATGTCCGAGAACTACAGAATTTCATTCGCAGACTGGCTGTTTTTTCATCGTCAGAAATCATCGACATGGCCCACATCCGTCTGGTCGAAGGGCTGGATGGCACGCCCGGGGAAACCTCCCGGGAACTCTCGCCCTACAAGGAAGCCAAGGAAAAGGTGGTGGACGACTTTACCCGAGCGTATACCGAGGAACTGCTCGTCATGGCACATGGGAATATTTCCGAGGCCGCCCGGCAAAGCGGGCTTTCCCGGGTGGCGCTGCAAAAAATCCTCAAACGCCTGAACATACATGCCCCCCAGTTCAAGTAACCCTTTTTCCACCTCAGGCCCGGACTTTACCCGACCCCCATCTTCCTAAAACGCCCCGTGACGGCTAACCGTCACGGGGCGTTTTCTCCAATGCCATCAGGGCATCAACCGGCACAACAAACAGATTCTGCCGGATGCAAACCGGGATCATTGTTCTGAATCAGGCGTCGCGCTGCTCACTTCTGACCACCAACCCGTTTTCATCGCTGTCTATGACCACCTGGCTTCTTTCAAGCAGGTGCCCTCCAATGATCTCCTTGGCCAGAGGTGTTTCAATATGCGCCTGGAGATACCGGTGCAGAGGTCTGGCACCATAAACCGGATCATAGGCCTCGGTGGCAATGAAATCCCTGGCACGATCCGTGAGCGTCAGGCCGATTTTGCGCTCTTCAAGCCGCTCCTGCAGACCCATCAGCAGCAGATCAATGATCTTCTTGATCTCATCCTTGAGAAGCGGCTTGAACAGGACGATCTCATCCACACGGTTCAGGAATTCCGGTCGAAAATGCCCGCGCAGGGTTTGCAGAACCTGTTCCCTGACCCCTTCGGCCAACTCGCCTTCCGGGGTAATCCCCTCAAGCAGAATGGTTGACCCCATATTCGAGGTCATGATGATGATCGTGTTCTTGAAATCCACGGTTCTGCCGTGGCTGTCGGTCAACCGTCCGTCGTCCAGGATCTGGAGCAGGACATTGAACACATCGGGATGGGCCTTTTCAATCTCGTCGAACAGAACCACGCTATAGGGCTTGCGCCGAACCGCTTCAGTGAGCTGGCCGCCCTCGTCATATCCCACGTATCCCGGAGGAGCGCCGATAAGCCGGGCCACGGTGTGTTTTTCCATATATTCGGACATGTCCAGCCGAACCATGTTCTCTACGGTGTCAAACAGGGTCCGGGCCAACGTCTTGGACAACTCGGTCTTGCCCACGCCCGTGGGCCCGAGAAACATGAACGAGCCAATGGGACGATTGGGATCCTTGAGTCCTGCCCGGGCCCGAAGGACCGCGTCTGCCACCGCGTCCACGGCCTCGTCCTGACCAATGACCCGCTGGTGCAAAATACCCCCGAGCTTGAGCAGCTTTTCCCGCTCTCCCTCCACCAGCTTGTCCACGGGAATGTGCGTCCACTTGGCCACGATCTGAGCAATATCGTCGGGTCCGACCTCTTCCTTGAGCAGACGCGTGCCCTCGCCGTCCTGCACGACGGCGTCCTCACTGGCCTGGAGCTGCCGGGTCAGCTGGGCCAGACGGCCGTACTCCAGTTCGGCGGCCCGATTGAGATCGTAGTTGCGCTTGGCCTCATCAATGGCCAGCCGGGTTTGTTCGATCTCTTTTTTCAAATTCTTGAGCCCGTTGATGCTTTGTTTCTCCTTTTCCCACTGGGCCATGAGCACGCTTTGGCGTTCACGGATTTCGGCAAGCTCCTTTTCCAACCGTTCCAGGCGTTCCTTGGAAGCCGCATCCGTCTCCTTGCGCAGGGCTTCGCGCTCAATCTCCAACTGCATCATCTTCCGGTTGACCTCGTCCAGCTCTGTGGGCAGGGAGTCGATCTCCGTACGGATCATGGCTGCGGCCTCATCCACCAGATCAATGGCCTTGTCGGGAAGCTGGCGGTCGGTGATGTATCGGCTGGACAGGGTGGCTGCGTTGACCAGGGCGCTGTCACTGATGCGCACCCCGTGATGCACCTCAAAGCGTTCCTTGAGACCGCGCAGAATGGAAACAGCGTCCTCCACCGACGGCTCATCAACCATGACCGGCTGAAAACGTCTTTCCAGGGCCGGATCCTTCTCAATATACTTGCGGTACTCATCTATGGTGGTTGCACCGATGCAGTGCAGTTCACCACGGGCGAGCATGGGCTTGAGCAGGTTGCCCGCGTCCATGGCTCCTTCGGCCTTGCCCGCGCCCACAATGGTGTGGATTTCGTCGATGAACAGGATGATCCGTCCTTCGGATTTCTGCACCTCCTTGAGCACGGCTTTGAGACGTTCCTCGAACTCTCCCCGATACTTGGCACCGGCAATGAGCGATCCCATATCCAGGGCAAACAGGGTCTTGTCCTTGAGCCCTTCGGGTACATCCTGTTTGAGAATGCGCTGGGCCAGCCCCTCGACAATGGCGGTCTTACCCACACCGGCTTCACCAATGAGCACGGGATTGTTCTTGGTCCGGCGAGAAAGAATGCGGATACATCGCCGAATTTCTCCATCCCGACCAATGACAGGATCAAGCTTGCCCTGCCGGGCCTCTTCCACAAGATCCCGACCGTATTTCTTCAGGGCGTCATAGGTTTCCTCGGGATTGGCCGAGGTCACCCGCTGGTTTCCCCGTACCTCGGTCATGGTCTGGAGAATTTTGTCCTTGTCCATCTTGAATTGTGCATTGACCTTGCCAATGGGTGTGGAAGGTCCCTCATCCAGCAGGGCAAGAAAAATATGCTCCACGCTGACATACTCGTCCTTCATCTTGCCGGCCAGATCCAGGGCCTTTAAAAGGGCGGAGTTGACCCGCTGGCTCACGTAGATATTTCCCGGGGCCCCGGTTGGGGTGCTGACCTTGGGGCGACGGCCCAGCTCCTGTTCCACGGCCTTGGCATAGGCCGCAGGATCGTATCCGGCCTTTTCCAAAAGCACGCCCACAAGGCCCTGTTCCTGGGTGATAAGGGCAAGGAGCAAATGCTCCACATCCACTTCCTGATGGCCAAAGCGAATGGCAACGTTTTGTGCCTGGGAAATGGCTTCCTGTGATTTCTGGGTAAATTTGTTTAAATCCATGATAAATACCTCGCTTGCTGGATGCACTGATGGCGCTGAATGCGCCATGCCCGTGCATGCCGCCTTTTAGCGTGTTCCCCTGATCCGTTGGAGCTCCTTTTCCAGAAATTCGACCCGCTGCAACAGATCAACAATAATGGTCACTCCTACCGCAGTCAGGTCAAAATCCCTGTACAACCGGGCCGCCTTGCGGATGCGGGGGATATCCTTTGTCTGGAACAAAACCTCATTCTGGGCGGTCCTCTCAACACAGACCCAATCGCTTTCCACAAATTCCTGCAACAATTCGGGACGAATCCTGGTTGCTTCCACGAACTCCTTCCAGCAAACCCTGGACGATTGCGCCGGGACCGTGGACCCTGGTCGAGGTGTTATGGTTTTCTCATTCATGATGACAATAACCTCCGGTTCCTTTGGGAAAGATCGACAAACAGCAGGGAAGAGCATTCACGTGCAAACTCGAGGATCATCCTCGGGGATCAAAATGCGATGTCTGGGCGATCTTCTCCCAAAGGGCTCGTTCCTGGTCGGAAAGATGTTTGGGAGTCTTGATGACAACCTGAACCATCTGATCGCCCTTGGTGGAACCGCTGCCAAGGCCCTTGCCCTTGATGCGCATTTTCTGGCCACTGCTGATGCCTGCCGGGATGTTCATGTTCACGGCACCATCCAGGGTGGGCACCCGAAGCTTGGTGCCGAGCACGGCCTCCCAGGGGGCCAGAAACAGCTCATGGATGACAGTCTTCCCGTCAACCTTGAAATGGGGATGATCGGCAATGCGAATCTTCAGGTAAAGATCTCCGGCCGGTCCTCCGCCCACGCCGGGATTGCCCTGACCCGACAAACGGATTTTGGAACCGTTTTTGACTCCCTGGGGGATATGCACTTCCAGGGTCTTGGTCCGCATCCGGGGCATACCGCTTGAGGTGGGAACCTGCTCCTGCAGGGAAATGGACTTTTTACCCCCGTGATAGGCCTCTTCAAGACTCAGCGTAATCTCGACCTCGGCGTCGCGCCCCTTGCGGGGCATGCCCGCCCCGGAGCCAAAGGGACTCCCCGAAAAACCGCCTCCAGGTCCCTGACCTGAAAACCGGCCGCCCTGGCTGGAAAATCCACCAAAGCCGCCGCCAAAAATGGTCTCGAAAAAATCACTAAAACCCGAATCACCAAATCCCTGGCCGCCACCAAAATGGATGTTCTCAAACCCCGGAGGCGGCTGAAAATTCTGCCCGTCCTTCCAGTTGGGCCCCAGGGAATCGTAGAGTTTCCTTTTTTCCGGGTCCTTGAGAACATCATGGGCTTCGTTGATTTCCTTGAATTTCTTTTCCGCATCAGGATCATTGGGGTTCAGGTCGGGATGGTATTTCCGGGCCAGTTTCTTGAAAGCCCTGGAAATCTCTTCCTTGGACGCTGTCTTGGAAACCCCGAGCAGCTTGTAGTAGTCTTTATATTCAACACCCATAGCAGGCTTCTCCTTGTTGTTCCCCGTGTGCCCGTGTTCCGGCATGGCCCTGAATCCTGCGTCCAGGACAGCAATCCTCGCAGGACCTTCAGGGGACCGGGCGCACGGCTCGTGTTGCCGATCCTTGATAACCCTTTGTAAGGTAAGAACCTTGCACTCATAGTCAAGATTCTGACGGAGATATTATTGATTCGGATTCCATTCCCTTGCCCTCTTGCGGGCCCGGGCATGTCTTCCTTGCAGCGAGAACGCCCTCACCCCCTGTCAGGCCTGAAGCCAGACAAGTTACGCCTTTGTACCGGCCTTGATGACCAGAGAAGTAAGATCACCGCATAGCGACATGCTGCAAAATCGCGAGCTACCTGTTTGCAAAATGCCCCAAAAAATCCTGCGAACCCAACCAGGGATCATATCCCAAAACCGCCCTGAAAAGGGGACGACCCAAAAAACACTCCACAATATTCTCCTGCAATCCGGCCTGCTCCACAACAACTTCCCGGAAGCTGAGATCATACAGGCAAAGATCAATGAGTTCCTGACGCGTGGCAGCACTCTGCATGTCCCCTTCCCGTATGAGAGCGGCTACCCGGTCCAGACCGCATTGTTCCTCGTGAAGATGGATCAATTGGGCCATGGCCGAATCCTCGGCAACAAGATGGGCCCGTGTCAGCCGATCGTCCCGTTGCATGAGTTCCTCCATGGGACCGGTATCCCAGCACATGAGCGTACGGCACTCCAGAGGACGATTCTGGTAGATCCGACATCCCTTTGCCTGGGGATCGTACAGACAACACTCCCAGCTGCCCCCCTTGCCCCGAATCTTGATCAATTCCCGCTCAAGGGGAGCCACCCGCTGACCAAGCTGATCAAAGGCGAATTCGCCCTTGCGGAAACAAACCAGATCACCCGGCTCAAGGACCCTGGATTCAATAAGTTGTTTATCCTCCACATGCAGCCCCGGGCCTCCCTTATGACAGCACGTGCCACATCTGATACACTCCTTTCTGGTTACAGGCACCCCTTTTCTCCTTGAGAAGCTAGCTTGTTTGCACCAACGGTCCGCCAGAAACTTCCTGCAAGACCCGTTTTCACCCTGACGCCACCAGCGTATCCCGGATCGTCCGGAAACCTGATGGACATGTTGACTTTGCTTGTTGCCGCGGCTATGCATTTACTTTTATCAAAGAGCAAGTATCCATTTTGAATGGATGCATGACCATCACAACAGCAAACACGGGTACCATCCATGGCCAAAGAAGAAGCAATCGAAGTTGAAGGCGTTGTCGAAGAAGCACTCCCCAATGCCATGTTCCAGGTGAAACTGGACAGTGGACACACCATTTTGGGACATATTTCCGGTAAAATGCGCAAATACTATATACGTATCCTCCCTGGCGACCGGGTCAAGGTGGAACTTTCCCCCTACGACCTGAC
Source organism: Desulfoplanes formicivorans (assembly GCF_001748225.1). Lineage (NCBI taxonomy): Bacteria > Pseudomonadati > Thermodesulfobacteriota > Desulfovibrionia > Desulfovibrionales > Desulfoplanaceae > Desulfoplanes > Desulfoplanes formicivorans. The sequence continues at coordinate 186,861 of NZ_BDFE01000008.1, read as the reverse complement.
CCGCGGCAGAATCACCTACCGATTCAAGTAGACACGTCATTTGATCTTTTTTTCAGAGGATAGTCACCATGCAGGGCTATCCTTTTTTGCTCTGCAACGGGTTCGGTCTTTTTGGTCACGAACCCCCGGGACTGGTCAGCCAGCCCAAGGACATCATGGCAGCGATTGATCTTCACGCACACTCCACGGCCTCGGACGGCACACTGACGCCATCGGAACTTATCAAGCATGCCCATGATCTGGGGTTGCAAGCCATTGCCCTGACTGATCACGACACCACCAACGGCCTGCACGAGGCCATGGAAGCGGGCAGAAAATACGGGGTCGAAGTCATTCCCGGATGCGAATTAAGCGTGACCTTCCAACCCGGGTTCATGCACATCGTAGGGCTGTGGGTCCCACCGGATGCTCCGCATCTCAACAGGGTTCTCAAAGGCCTTCGGGACAAGCGGGCCACGCGTAACAAGCGGATTGTCGCCAAACTGAACCAATTGGGCATTGACATCACATTTCAGGACGTTCTGGACATGGCGGGCAACGGAACCATGGGCCGTCCCCATTTTGCCCGGGTGCTCATGCAAAAAGGGGTTGTTTCCTCCATCAAGCAGGCCTTTGACCTGTACCTTGGGTCAACCGGAGCCGCGTACATCCCCAAGGACAAACTGACGCCCCAGGAAGCCATTGCCGCCCTGAAAAAGGAACAGGCAACCATTGTTCTGGCGCACCCTTATTCATTGAAGCTTGCTGGCGAGGCCGAAGCTGCCGAAATCCAGCGCCTCTGCAATCTGGGCGTCGAAGGCATCGAGGCCTACTATTCCCTGCATTCCCCGGATCAGACCCGCAAATACCTTGACCTGTGCAAACGATTCAACATGCTGCCAAGTACGTCCTCGGATTTTCACGGTACCGTGAAACCGGACATTGAACTGGGCATCGGCAGGGGCAATCTCGAGGGCCCCTATACCTTGCTGCAGGCCTTTAAGGATCGACGGAAGGAGCACGGCCTGCCCGTCTAGGACACGGCGCCTGCCCGAAAGCGTGGTCTTGAGGTGTGGAAACAGCTGCTGCCGTGCGTAGACTGCAATATACATCCTAGGGACCTTGTCCAATCAGCAATGTCCGGACCACCCCGTCCATCGTCTCCACACGCAACCAGACACTCAGTTGTACGGGGTTTGCACCCAAGGGAACACACTTGAAACTTCAACCCGAGTGCACCACCTCGTCCGGAACCGTCTGATCCTTCTCAATCAACTGTCTGCATCCTCCATCATCTATCCCGTCTTTTTCCCATGCCTTCATCAATTCCCCTTCCCGAACTTCTGGCTCCGGCCGGCAACCGTGAAAAGCTGGAAACCGCCGTGGCCTATGGCGCCGATGCCGTCTATCTCGGAGGCACAGCATTCAACCTGCGGGCCAAGGCCCAGGGGTTTTCTCCGGACCGGTTACTCGAGGCCCTTGATTTTGCCCATGCACATGGAGTCAAGGTCTACTATTGTCTCAATATCCTGGCGTGGGAAAAACACCTGCCCGGGGTAATGGCCCAACTGGAACAACTGGGCTCCCTGCCCGTGGACGCACTGATCATTGCCGATCCCGGTATTGTCCGCCTGGCGCAAAAAATCACCCCCCACATTCCCATCCACCTGAGCACCCAGGCCAATACCTCAAACAGTGCCTCGGCCATGTTCTGGAAGGACATGGGCGTCAGCCGAATCAACCTGGCCAGGGAACTGGGTGCCTCGGCCATCCGGGCCATTGCTCAAAGCGTCAAGAGCGAGCTCGAACTGGAACTATTCGTTCACGGAGCCATGTGCATGGCCATTTCAGGACGCTGTCTGCTCAGCGCACATCTCAACCAGCGCTCCGCCAACCAGGGACTGTGCACCCATCCCTGCCGGTTCGACTACAAAACCGTGGCCATTCGGGTGGACGAACGCACACGGCCGGGAGAAGGACTCTGGGAAATCACCCAGGACGAGGAGTATTCCCGCATCCTCAGCGCCCAGGATCTTTGTCTGGTCAAATATCTACCCTGGTTCATCAAAAACAGGATCACCTCGCTGAAAATCGAAGGCCGCATGAAAACATCGGCCTATCTTTGCCAGGTGGTGGACGCCTATCGCACGGCCCTGGACGATGCGGCTTCGAAGAATTTCCGGCCGGGCACATACGTGGACTGTCTTTCGCAGGCAGCAACCCGTCCGTTGAGTTCGGGATTTTTCTGCCCGAGACGCCAGATATTCTTTACCCCGCAATCAGAACCGGAAAGTATCATTCTTGCCCGGATCATCCGGCGGGTGAACGCTGATTCCTGGATCATTGCCGTCAAGAATCCCTGGGATGTGACAGGTCCGGTGGCCATCATGGCCCCGGGACTCAAACGGCCGGTTCTTGGCCCGGATTTGTTTCGTGTGGAAAAGGAAACCGGAGAAGGGGTAACCCAGGCTCACCCGGGACTGAACTATGTACTGCGCAGCGACCATCCCGACCTTGCACCGCACCTGTTTCTGCAGACATATCGGGCAAACCGGACGTGAGGTGATCACGCAATGTGCGTTCTGGCAGCCGTATTGGTCACCAGAACAGAAAGAAGGGTTGCGGGATGAAACCTCGGGGCAGTGTGGTCAGGTTTCCAGGCCGGCAAAAAACAACTCCCAAAAGGGATCTTTTTCCGGCTCCTGCAAAATCTGCCGGGTTCCATGGCGAACCAGGGTATTTTTCTCCAAGGCGGCATCAAATCTGCCAAGCACCATGCTGCCAATGCCCGCCCGGGACCATGCCTCCCGAACTCCGGCCACCGCCTCGGGCGCAACAGCCGCCAGCAGGGTTCCCTCGCTGATGGCCTGCCAGGGATCAAACCCCAGCACCCTTGCAAGGGCGGCAATGTCTTCGGGTATTGCAATGATATCAAAGTTCACGTCCACGGGAATGCCCGAGGCGGCCGACATTTCCCAAAGGCCTCCCATGACCCCGCCTTCAGTGGCATCATGCATGGCATGTACACCTCCGGTCTCAAAGGCCACAAGAGCATCCTTGACAACAGAGGTCTGGTCCACCCGGCGCCTCAAACTGGCAAGCATCTCTGAAGAAAGTTCACGGGCAAGCCGGTCCTGATACACAATGGACAGCAGAGCGGCTGCCTCGATGCACGGTCCCTTGGTCATGAGGATCATATCCCCGTGCCTGGCTCCGCCAGGGGAAATCCAGGCATCCCTGTCTGCGTGTCCCCAGACCGTTACTCCACCCACTGTGGGCAGATTCACGGCTCCATACCAGCCCGTATGCCCGCCCACAATGGTGATGCCCAGTTCACTGGCCGCATGGGAAATACTGTTGATGATGGTCCGTCCATCCTTTTCCGGGCAATGGGGTGGCAACAGCAGGGTGTAGGTCATGAATTCCGGCTTGACTCCTGTCACGGCCACATCACTGGCCCCGATATGCACGGTGAACCATCCCATGATATCCAGGGGGAGCCCCGGAGCCGGAAAAATGGGATCTTCGGCAATGGCCATGACCCGGCCGTCAGCGGTTTCAAGAATGGCAGCGTCCAGACCGGGACCAGGACCCACCAGAACCTGTTTGCTGGGCGCACCCAGGGCACCCTGCACCAGGGTTTCCAGGCGGGAAGGACTTGGTTTGCCCACCAGATTACTCATGCCTGACCTGCCTTCCCAAGACGGTTTCCACATCAGCCACCTTTCCCTCCAGACGATTGGCAGCTCCCTTGCGATCGTCCAGGGTGATGGAGGTGAGCACTCTGGGGGCGCGTGCCATCATCAGGTTATGACATTGCATGATCAAGTCCATCACCTTGGCCTGATCTCCTTCCAGAGTGGTCTGCATGGCCCCGACCTTGTAATCGAGCCCCGACCCATCCACCAGATCCACCACCGCTGCAATATGCTCCCGCAATTCTTCGCCCACACCCATGGGCAAAATGGTAAAGCTTGCGAGCATGACACTCCTCCTTGTTATAGACAACACCGTGTTTGCTAACACCCATCCCGTGGGCACCATGCCATTTCCATGCGATGATTGCATGTAGCATCCGGGACCACCACATGCAATCAAGGCCCTGCATGCCAACCCAAAAAGCCCGCCAAAAGGCGGGCTTTTTGAAGACCAGAAATGGTAAAAGGAATTGTCGTTTCATCTGAATCAGGGTAGAGAGCATTTCATCGGTGGTGGTGATGGTTTTGCTGTTGGCCTGATATCCTTTCTGGGTGGTGATCATGTTCACAAATTCCGTGGCCAGATCAACGTTGGATTGTTCCAGGGAGTTGGAAGCAATGGCCCCCTTACCACTGGAGTTGGCCATGCCCGTGAGCGGCGGTCCGGACGAACGGGTTTCGGAAAAAAGATTACCTCCTTCACGATACAGCGAATACTGATCATTGAAATCTGCCAGAGTCAGGGCATAGAGTTCCAAAACCTGGCCATTGGAATAGCTCCCCGTGAGAATGCCGTCACGGTCAACGGAAACGCTCTGGAGAAAACCGGCCGTATACCCGTCCTGAGACTGAAACAGCGTGGTTGAACCCGTATTGTAACTGGTGGACGAAAGGGCCGAGATGGTACTGTCCGCAATCTCGGGAAGCAGCGCTATATCCGTCCCAACAGCTGCGGCATTAGCAGGAGCTCCGTCCCAGGCGGTTGTTGTATTTTTTATCCCGAAATTGATTTCAATATTTTTGGGATTGGACTGATTGGTTCCCGAGGCATCTTCTTCCCCCAGAAAATTGGCAGTACAAATGGGATAACCGTCACTGGAGAAATCAGCCGGGGTCCAGCCCGACAAATCAGTGGCAGTTGCCGCGTCACTGGGCAACGTGAACGCAGATGTATTGACCAGCTCACCGGCCGGGTTGAATGTCAGGGTTCCTATCATGAGAACTCCGGCAGATGAAGTAGTGGACAATGCGGTTCCGTCATCAAGCACTCTCCCGTCATCTGACGGAGGAACTGTCACCATGTATTCCCAGATCTGACTACCATTTGCCGCACCAGTAACCGTATCGTCTCTGACCGGATCAAAATACACCGTCATGTTATGGGCGCTGCCGTTTTGATCGTAGGTTTTCAGGGTCGACTGATAGGCATACATGCTGTCGCCAAGGGGCTCATCCTGCGTGCCATCCCAATTTCTAAACATGGCGAACATCGGATCTGTCGTATCTGTGGCATGATCCGTGGACTGGGAATCAAGATTGGTCATGATGTCCACATGGGATGTTGCCTGAGGGGGAGACTGAAAATTATCCAGAACAATATCCGTTGGTACGCCTTCGATCTTGGCGGCCGAGCTTTCCGTTTGCGTACTTGTCGCAGCGATGGGGTTGTTGTCGTTCTGCACCTTCCACCCCTGGACCACATAGCCATGCGGGTCAGTCAGCTTGCCATCGGAATCAAAGCGGAAATTACCGGCTCGTGTATAGTACTGAATATCCTCACCTGGAGGGGAGACCACAAAAAAACCGTCTCCGCCAATGGCCAGGTCGGTCGCCTCGGTGGTTGTCTCCAGAGAACCCTGGGCAAAATCAGCCATGACAGTGCCAACCTGCACGCCGCGACCTATCTGTCCGATACCAGATGCTGTTGTTGTTGCCTGGCTCAGGGCATCCTCAAAATGAAGCCGGGACCCTTTGAAACCAACCGTACTCACATTTGCGATATTATTACCAATGACCGTCATGGATTCCCCGTGAGCCTTGAGCCCACTGGTCCCCGAATACAAAGCCGCTGACAATCCCATAATTTCCTCCTTTTCCCCTCATCGACCAAGCGTGTCGAACGCGGGTCGTTGTGCATCATTCTGGTCGAACACTTTTGATGGTCCCCTACTACTCTGACTCACCCTGTGTATCCTGACCGGTTTCCTGAGAAACCATGGCTACTTCACGAACATCAAGCATATTCACGGAACGTCCGTCGGAAAGGTTAAGCAAGGTCTGTCCGTTCAGAGACTCAACACTGGTGACAATACCAGCCACCTCCGTGCTGGTGAGCACCGGCTGGCCATTGACGTCTTCAGCAGCAAAAGTGACCGAATACGTCCCATCGGGCTGCTCCTGACCGTCATAGTCAATCCCATCCCAATTAAAGGCATAGGTTCCTGCCTGCTGGGCTCCGACTTCCTCTGAATCGATCAGATTACCGGCAGCATCGAAAATATTGATGGTCATCTTCACTGCAGATTCGTCAATGGTGTAATAGAGGGTGCTCGATTCTTCCCCAGATTTGCTGATCGTGCTTCCGGCCGACACAACTCCCTTGCCGATGTAGTTTACCCCGTTGAGCATATCCTGAGTACTGTTCTCCACCAGCGTATCAATCCCTTCCGAGATGTTGGTCATTTGCTCCAGATTGGAAAACTGGGCCAGCTGGGAGATGAACTCGGTATCTTCCATGGGCTCCAGCGGATCCTGATTCTCCAGCTGGGTGACCAGAAGCTGCAAAAAGGCATCCTTGCCCAGCTCGGTGGCATCACCCGTACCCTGAGATGCTGCAGCCTGATCCCGTTCATAGGCTCCCAATATGTTACCAGCTGTTTGGATTCCGGACATGGCGACCTCGTATCATGCGAAAAAATCAACTCCCCGGGGGGAAACATTTACCGTATGTTCTCCAGTTTGCACATCACGGGCCAAAACTTCACCTTCACTCCGAAGCGAGCGCCAACGCAATTCCCGCATATCGGCCTCGTACCGTTCCCTGGACTGGTTGTGTTCGGAACCACTGCTCCACTGACCGGATTGATCATTGGAGGCCATCTGATTCTGGACCTCCAGCCTCACCACTTTAAGACCCTGTTTTTCGAGATGATCCTTGAGCTGAACCATATGTTCACCCAGGATGCGCGAGGTATCCTCGTGACTGGTCTTCAAAATGGCGTTAACCTCTTTGCCCTTGACTTGAAGAATAACGTTCACCGTGCCCAGATCCGCAGGATTAAGCTGCAAGGAAAGCTGTTTTTTCCCCTGTCCGAGGGTACGGAAAGCCCCTTGCTGCACCTGCTCCAAAACATGGCGAGACACGTTGGAACGATTCGTTATCCTGGACTGATCCGAAGCTTCTCCTTCAAGAAGCGCTCGTGCGAACAGGGTCTCGGAACGAGAAGTGGTATCCGCAACCTTGGCGGTATGATCTTTGGAGCCCGCAAAACCTGAGTCGCGGCTGGTTTCCTGGTCTGAAGACCCCGGTTTTCGGCCCGTAAGGCCAGCGTTTTCGCCTTGGAATTCCCCCACACGTACTTGGGCTGCAGACTCACTGGAGGACGTCTTTTCAACAACGTTCGATTTCCCGAGGAAAAAACGCTGCTGTTCATCTTGATCCCCCACACGTGTCTGGCCTGCAGACTCACTGGAGGACGTCTTTTCAACAACATTCGATTTCCCGAGGGAAAATCGCTGTTGCTCCTCTGTACCTTTGCCATGACGAGGTGTCTCCTGCCGAGGAGCCGGATCCATATGCACCTTGTCATTGAACAGGGATCGCAAGGCCTGCCTTTCTGCAGGGAAAGCTTCTCCGACCCCGGTTTCAGACACTGCCTGCTCGTTGGCAAGCTGGCCACCGGGATACAACATGCCCTCGCCATCTCTTCCCAACACTTTGCGCAGCATGTCCTTAATAGCCGCCACGTCTTCCGCGGAAACACTCATGGACCGCATCTGCCGGGCCAGCTCATGGCCGGACAACGCGTCCAAGTCCTTGTTGGCAAAACGCTGTCCCAGTTGGCGTAAAGCATCCTTGAGCTCACTGAATTCTTCCACAACTCCCTGGCCTTGCTGCTTCTTGCCCGCTAAAAAATACGGCTGGAAGCTTCCGACATTCTCAGAACTCCTGTGATTCAAACCTGTTGGCCCGGATTGGATATCGGCAACCGATTCCCCAGAACGGCTCCGAATCAACCCCAAAAACTGATCCAAAAGTTTGCTAAGTTCATCTTCTGACATGGCCGATGTCTCGGGCAGGGACTGATCATGTGCTTCCCAAGGAGCATCAGACCCTGCAACATTTTCCCGGAGCTGAGCCTCATCATGTTCCGTAGCAGGGGAAAAATATTCCTGCTTGGTATCTGGTTCATCAGCCTTCATCGTTTCGGAAGTCTGCTGGGATGCACGCGAACAGGCATCATTATCCACGTTATCATCCGCCGACAGCATCTCGGAAAAACACGTGTCAAAGCGAGTATCGGTCTCCCTTTCCGGTTCAGAATCCCAAGCTGACGAGCCTGGAACCGGTTGGCTGACCAATTGGTTCAGGGGGGAAAAAATCTGCATACACGACCTCCTTGAACGCCACTTTTACAAGAGTCGTTCCAAGTCAGCCGGAATATACCGGGTATCACACCACTACAGGGGATTATGAGGGATTATTCGAGCAGGGAAAGGATACGTTCCAACAGCGTGAGAACGGATAGATATGAGGAGCGAGCGAAATTGCCGTTTTCCAGGATAAGCCGAGCAAAACTTACACAAGGAGAAAGGCACGGCATGGCTGATGACACCAGAAGATCATCCCCCTGACCTGATGTCCGGCCACCATGAGTGGCAACTACGCGGCACAGGGAAACCAGTCTGGCGCGCATTGTTTTAACAAGGACAGGGAAGGCCTGCACAAGCCCGGCAGCAGCCCCTCGGGCCTGCTCCTCGTCGCATGCCTTGAAATGCCATTTCCATACCCCATGCCAGAATCGATCCAGGGCCTGTCTGGCCGAAGGGTCCTCCGGACCGGGAGCAAGGGCGTCCAGCCAAAAGCCCCCAAGATGGCGGGCGGAGCGCATCAGTTCCAGGCCGGGGAAGGTCATTTTGGCAAGATTGTGTTCCCGGTGACGAATCACCTCAACCACCAGACGTACGATCTTGTCGGGATCAAAGGTTTGTGTGCACCGGGGCACGCCAAACCGACACGACCAGCATCCCGAACAACTCATGCTCGTCCTGAGGATGTAATGGCCTTTCTGATAGGGCCCTGTCTCCCAGGGATTGACCGGTCCCATGGACAGATTAAGCGTCCGAAGCCCGGTCCATGCAGCCAAGTGCATGGGACCGGTGTCTGGGGTGATCATAATCTGCAGGGTCTGACCAATACGAGCAAATTGGTCCAGGGATGTTTTGCCCGCAAGGTTCAACACGGGCATACCCAGGCCCCTGGCCACCCGATTGCCAAGATCCTGTTCGGCAGGTCCGCCCAAAAGAATCGGGCGCATTCCCCGGGCCAGAAGTCCCTGGGCCAGACCGATCCAAAAGGACGCAACCGGGCGTTTTTCATCCTGGCTAGCCCCGAGAAAGATACCCACCCGGGCATTGCCCAGAGGAAGACGTCTCGGCTCTGGCCACAAGGTGGCACCAACATCAGCTAGAGGGATGACATCAAGGGCGTTCAATTCCGCCCAGTGGAAGGTATTGTGCCGGTTGCACTCAACCAGGGACGCCCGGTATAATTGCCAGTCTCCCCGAATGTACAAACGATTTTCCAAATCCAGGTATGGGCCAATGATTTCCTCGGCCCTGACCTTACCGGCCAGAAAAGCTCCTTGGCGACGATGACTGACATTGATAACAAGGCTGTACTCCCGATCCAGTATGAGCTGAAGGTCGGACAGGGATACGTACCTAACAGCAGGCCCCAATGGGGCCAGATCCCGATAAAAACGCGGTTCTGCCACCACAATGATCTCCCGTCCCGGATAGCGGCGTTCAAGCCACAACAGCAGGGGGAAGGTCATGATGAGGTCGCCCATGCGCTGCATCTGGATAACGAGAATCGGTTTCATGCGCATACCTTGGAAATTGTCTTCACCATCAAGAAGCGAATGGAATGTGAGGAAAACAAGGTGGCTGGCAATTTACGAGCCGTACCGTTCACGCATCACCCTGAAAATGACCTTGATGCGATGTTCATAGGTATGTTCGCCCAGGACCCGCTTACGCGCCCTGACTACAACCGTATTGCGAGCGTTCTCGTGTTTGAGGTAGAAACGAATCATATCCCGAACTTCGGAAGGATCATGAAAACAGATGACCTCCTTGCCTGGCTCGAAAAGAGCCTCCATCTGCCGCCGATAGTCCGTGAGCAAAAAAGTGCCACAGGCCGGCACATCAAAAACACGCTGATTGACCGCTCCCTTCATCTGCAGGCTCGTGCAATTAAAGTTGATGGTCGACCCGGTATAAAACTGGGGCATCTCCGTATAATAGCTCAACCTAGGATGATACCGCCACCGTTTCCCGGGGTTTCCCAGCAGCCGATGCCACCCGTCATCCCCGACGATCAATGGTGAAAAAGGCAAAAGCTCCTTTACACAGGACAACCTGTAGACAAGGGTTGCCTGCCAGGTGACCAGGGCCTCATAGGCCAGCCGGTCCTCCATGCGTTCCATATTTTGCAGGGCACTGGCCAGGTCAGGATGTTCCCGTTCAAGATACGCGGCCACACTGAACTCGTCCACCTCGCCAAAACCCTGGGCCACGGCTTTGAACATGTCTTGCAGGGCCCGAGGAAAGGCAGATTGTCGGAGTTTATCCTCTACCTTGTGGACCATGGAATTACCCACAAAGGAAACATCCGATCTCCAGTCACGGGGAACGCTTGGGCAAGAACGGGGTACAAACCTGTGGGCATCAGTAGCAAGGGGGAGGTAGTGAACATCTCTGAAGCCACGTTGCTGCAACGTGGAAACATTGTCGGCGTCCCACGTGAAAATGGTTGTCAACGGCGAGGCAAGATCTTTATAATGATAGAGAATGAGATGGGGGTTATCCACGAACCACGAGGCCAGGGGGATCTGCATCTTTTCCAAAAGCCCGGTCAGCACCCCTTCGCGATCCACACCAAGATGATTGATGGTCAGCACAAAATCGGGCTGAAAAGAGACAACGGCCTTAAGGATGTCCTCCACAAATTGCTGACAACCAACTTCTTCATCCGGAAACGTGATCAGCTGATAGGGTACGCCCAGGCGCTCGCAGGCACTCTTGACCTCCCCAATGAGAAAATATCCGCTTGTCAGCAAAAGGACCCGCGGCAGGGCCGAGGTAAACCGGGGATATCTGACTCTGGTCCAGAAATCTTTCTGGCGGCAGACCTCCAGGGTCTGGGCGATGCTTCCGTAATAATCCGGGTCCAGCCGTTTGTATGCCGGATGCAGTACAGGCACTAAAGGAGGATGATCCTTCTGGTCCATCTGCCACAACGTCAGAGTCTTCACGGCAGCATCGGCATCCTTGGCGTCAATCCAGCAAATATCCTGGCGGTTGGCAAAACGTTCACGCAGCCGTGTTGTCTCCCAGATGGGCTGTTCCTTGTCCACAACGGCAAAAGGACCACGCCAGGTCCGCGCCAGCTCGTCCAAGGCGTACCCCATGCCGCTTCCCAGCAAAACCGGGAGAGCAGGAGACGTCAGATCAGCCTGGTCGAGAATGCGCTGTTCAAAACGCTGGCCGTGCGGCCCAACCACATGCCGGAACTTGCCGTCAATGGTGAGAAGGATATCGACCATCTCCCCGTTGCGGAACAGGGGCTGCACCGCATAAGTTCTGTCATCCGTTTGTGTCATGGGCGCCTTCCATCATGATTGCGGAGAAATCCGAAACAGGTTGTTGGTAATCCCTGCGGGGTCAGTGCCCGAGATCGGGATGCTTGAAATAAAATTCCACCCGCCTGTTAGCCCTTCGGTTTGCCACAGAGGTGTTGGGGAGCAGGGGGCGGGTGCCCGCATATCCCACTGCCTTGAGCCGAAAAGGAGAAATGGAGCTGTGTTCAAGGATATAACGTACGGCAGCCGCGGCCCGGGCCGAAGAAAGCTCCCAGTTGGAAGGATACATGGAAGAACTGGTGAGGACATCATCGGTATGTCCACGTATGACAAGGTCAAGATTATGTTCACCCATGACCTTGATCACCTGCTGAAGAACCGGTTCCGCTTCCCGGGCCAGGACAGCTGAACCCGGCGCAAACATAACCTCGCTGCCAATACGCATGAGCAGGCCGGTATCATCAGGTTGAAAATCCACGTTCTTCTTGAGGGTCTCATCCTCCTGCAAGGCCGCCTGCAGGGCCATATTCAGACCCAGAGCCTCCCGGTTCTGAGGGGTCATGGTAATGTTGTCCCGCTCGAATCTGGAAGGAGAAAAAGCGATATAACTATCCTGATCACGCTTCACCTGAACCCCGAAAGCATCCTTGATGGACCCTATCATATCCTGAAATTTATGGATATCCGTATTGGCAAAAGACAACAAGAGCACAAAAAAGGTCAGCAAGAGGGACATAAGGTCGGCAAAGGTCGCCATCCAGGCGGGTGCACCCTCCTCGCTTGGCTGCTCCTGACTTCTCTTCCCGGGAAGGGGTTGTTCTTTGTTGCGCTCACCGTTCACGGGGTATCATTCTCCCTCAACACCGGGGCAAGGTAGGCCTCGAGCTTGTCGTTGACAATCCGGGGATTTTCGCCCTTGAGGATGGCAATGACTCCTTCCACGACAATTTCCATGTACAACGTGTCTTCGGATGATCGTTCCCCGAGTTTGGTGGCAATGGGTAAAAAGAACACATTGGCCAGAACAGCACCGTAGAAAGTAGTCAGCAAAGCCACGGCCATGGCCGGACCAATGGACGAAGGGTCGTCCAGATTCTGGAGCATATTCACCAAACCGACCAGAGTTCCGATCATGCCGAACGCCGGAGCCATGGTTCCCATGGATTTGAAAATTCCCTGCCCCTGCCGGTGGCGCTGCTTCATAAAATTGATCTCTGTTTCCAGAATGGAACGGACCAGGTGTTCTTCAGTACCGTCAGCAACCATGAGTACCCCTTTTCTAAGAAAGGGATCGGGCACTTCCGCCTTTTCCAGGGCCACCAGACTTTCCTTGCGTGCGAGCTCTGCAAGCCCCACGATCCTGGTAATGAGATCAAGGGGGTTGGGAGTCTTGGCAAAAAAGGCCTTCATCATCACCCGAAATGCCCCGAAAACCGTACCCATGGGGTACATGATAAACGTCACGGCAAACGTGCCGCCTACAACAATGCATACCGAGGGGACATCAATGAAGGCCCCCAAACTCCCGCCCAAAAGCATGGCCGTGCCAATCAGACCAAAACAGGCAACAATGCCCAACAATGTTCCTATATCCATGATGATTACGTGTACGCTAAAGATGTCTGACCTTGCCCGTGCACCCGGAAAAGCCTGAAGCCGTCACGTTGTGGCACGTGACCATCCGTTATATCAGGGGTTCAGGCCGGTGAGGCATGGCACAAGGCATTATCCCTGAAAAAGAAACACACATTGCGCAGGGGCTCTTCAACCCTGAAATGGTCCGGACCCATGCGAATATCTACCCCCGGAAGGACCTCGCCGGGAACGACCAGGCGGGACGAGGGATTGAAAGACACATCAAGAGCCTCACGAATTGTGCGCTGCCGGACCAGAAGATATTCCAGACGGCGGGCCATGGACTCCCTGTCTCGAAAGAATCGAGAGTCCGCGATCTCCATGGGCTTCTTTTGGTCCCCCCAATTTTTGAGGGAGGCAATCTCAGCATCCAGCTTCCTGGCCCTCCATAACAGCACGGGATTGCATCCCAACATCAGCTGGGTTCTTCCCCCCATGCCGCAGCCGATCCGTTCCTGGACGAACACGGTACCGGAACAGGCAACACAGCCCCCTTGCAGACGCCCCTTGATGACAAGACGTTGCACGGCCAGCAGGTCACTGTGATAACAGGTACCGTCAATGAGCATATCGCGACCGGAGCGAACAAATGCGTTCTCGCAAAACCGGGCCTTGAACATCCTTTTAGCTCGGATATCCGCCTTGCCAGCCCCCTTGATGCCCCCATCCACCTGCAGGGCCCTATTGGCCAGAATAGTCGCTCCGTTCACATTTCCATGCACCCGGATGTTTTCCGCCCGGACCCGGAACCCGGAACGTACGCTCCCATGAATGATAATATCGCTGACGAACCGGATATCTCCGGTATGGTAATCAACATCTCCGCGAACATTGAGCACCTTTTTGACGTTGATGGTTCCATCAAGATAAAAGACATACCCATCGGCTCCGGCCCGCAAAATATCCGGCGATTCCGGATCCACAAGACAATTGCGCCCCATGGGAAACGCCTTGTGCTCATAAATGAAGCGCGGATCGTATTTAGTCACCTCGTGGGGAGGAATTTCCATCCAATTGGCCAAAACGTCTCCCTTGAGCACGTTTTGAACGTACCCGAGCTTGCGATGATCCACACTGCCCCCTTCAAGTACCTTGGGAGACAATTTCTGGTGATCAAAGTCGGGGTCAAAATGATGGTTGAGAAAATAGGGCATCTCATCCTCCTCGCGTAGGAACACTGCATGCTGCCAACAGGAAACGCCCCCAGGCAGAATGCGGCTACAATATGGTCACGAGAACGCCCGGTGATCTGCTTATGCCTCCTGATATTCCCCTGGGAACAGGTCCCTGCTGTCCAGAGTCAGGGTCACCGGCCCCCAATTCACAAGCTCCACATCCATGTCTGCACCAAAAACACCGGTTGCAACCTCCGGGCAAAGCTGTTCCAGATCCCAGGCAAACGCATTGAAAAGCCCTTGGGCCAATTCCGGCTGAAGGGCAGCGGAAAAGGACGGCCGCCTTCCCCTTTTGCAATCGGCAAACAGGGTGAACTGGGACACCAGAAGAATCCCTGCCCGGACCTCGAGCAGGGAACGATCAAAATGCCCCTTGTCACCGGGAAAAATCCGCAGGTTGACGATTTTGCTCAAAAAACCCTGCCACATGCGGGAATGGACCACGTCCGGGGATTCCTCCTCTCCAAAGCCCAGAAGAACAACCATGCCCTTGCCAATGGCCCCGACCTCCTGCTCCGCAACACATACCCGTGCCCGGCGGACCCGTTGGATGACCGCCCTCACGAGATTCCCCTCCGGCAGTCATCCTGGCTGGCGTGATCACACCGTTCATAAAAGGCCATGGAGCTGTCCTTTTCCGCAACCATGGTCCAACAGAGTCGAACAGGACTGTCCTGCAACAAGGCGTCAAGGGCCTCGAAAATGTACCGGGCCAATTCCTCGGAAGTGGGATTGCACGTGGAAAACCCGGGCAGATCGTTCAGACAGGTGTGATCAAGGGTATCCACCACCTGGTTCAAGCGGTTCTTGAGGTCCTTGAAATCCATGAGATACCCGACTTTCGCATCCAGCTGGTCCCCTGCGACCTCGGCCTCCACACTGAAATTGTGCCCATGCAGGGCTTCGCACTTGCCCTGGTAATGCCTGAGCTGATGGGCAGCACTGAAATCCGTACGCACACGAAGACGCCATCGGCCGTTACGTGTCATGATTCATTCTCCTTGAGCCCTTGTTGTTTGCATAACCCCTGCCTTCCAGGTCTCGATCTCCTTCCAGAACACCGGTCCGGTGCTCACCTGAAAGGCGGGACCAAGTCGGACCGTGCAGACGAAACCGTCCATTTCCAGGGTCAGATGAACCGGATTTTCCCCGGGATATCTGGACAGAATATCCTTGAGGCCCTTGATAAAAACATCCACGTCGCTGGTGGGGTTGATCACATGGATGGAAACAGCAGCAATACCTTCCTGGATGGCAGCTGCCAGGGGCTTGAAGGTCACAGCCCGCAATTTGAGTACGGATCCGTCCTCTTCACGGGCCTGATCACGATCATCCTTGATGACCACCCCCTCCAGAAGCAAGGGCTCTTCACTGCCCAATTCGTCCCGAAAACGGAGAAAAACCTCGGGAAAGACAATCACCTCCCCGGTACCGGTCAGGTCCTCCACCTGACAAAAGGCCATCTTGTCCCCTTTTTTGGTCAGGATCTCCTTTTTGGCCGTTACAATCACGGCCACCTTGCCCTCGGTACCCACCGAAGATTCACGCAAGCGTTCCAGGGTGGCGTATCCGTGGCGATGAATCTCTTCCCGATACGGGGCAAGGGGATGGCCAATGAGATAGAAGCCAAAAGCCTCCTTTTCCATCTGAAATTTTTCCTCGTCCGGATATTCGGCCAGCCGGGCCTCCTCGATATCCATGCCAAGGCCTGACAGGGAACAGGTCGTGTCCGTGACCATGCTCATGAAGGAAAGCTGCCCGCCGGTCTTGCTTTTGGAAGATCGCTGGGCCATGGCCATGACCCGCTCCATCCCGGCCATGATGGATCGGCGTGAACATCCCAGGCAGTCCATGGCCCCGCTCTTGGTCAGGCTCTCGATAACCTTCTTGTTCACCTTACGCATGTTCACCCGCTGGCAAAAGTCAAGCAGGCTCTTGAATTCACCGGATTCTTCACGCTCTTCGAGAATGGCCTGCACCGCATTGCCCCCAACCCCCTTGATGCCGGACAGGCCAAAACGCACCTTTTCCCCTTCAACCGTAAACCCGTTTTCACTCTTGTTGATATCCGGAGGGAGCACGGGAATATCCATCTCCCGGCAGGCGTTCACATGGGCCATGACCTTGTCCGTGTTGTTCACCTCCGAGGTGATCATGGCGGCCATGAACTCGGCCGGAAAATGGGCCTTCAAGTAGGCCGTCTGATAGGAAATGAGGGCATAGGCCGCACTGTGGGACTTGTTGAACCCGTACCCGGCGAACTTTTCCATGAGGTCGAAGATGTACTCGGCGGCCTCGTCCGGGATGTTGTTTTCCCGGGTTCCCTGAAGAAACCGCGTCCGCTGCTTGGCCATAACCGCGGGATCCTTCTTGCCCATGGCCCTGCGCAGAATGTCACCTTCTCCCAGGGAATAGTTGGCCAGATCCGAAGCGATCTTCATGACCTGTTCCTGGTAGAGAATGACCCCATAGGTATCTTCCAAAATGGGCTGGAGCACGGGCTCAAGACTGGGATAGGGGTACTCCACCTTTTCCTCGCCATGTTTCCTGCGCACAAAGAGATCCACCATCCCGCTTTCCAGGGGCCCGGGCCGGTACAGGGCAAGCAGGGCAATGATGTCCTCGAAACAGCTCGGCCGCATGCTCCGCAGGACATTTTTCATGCCCGAACTCTCCAGCTGGAACACCCCGTCACTCTCTCCCCGGCACAACAGCTCAAAGGACTGGGGATCATCCAGGGGCAATTTTTCTATATCCGGCAAGGGCTTGCCGTTTTTCCGGATGAGCTTCAGGGCGTCGTCGATCACGGTCAGGGTTTTGAGACCCAGAAAGTCGAACTTGATCAACCCGGCCACTTCCACCTTTTTCTTGTCGAACTGGGTGATTACCTCGCCCTTCTTGCCCTTGAACAGCGGCAGATATTCGGTCATGGGCTTCTGGGAGATGACGATCCCGGCGGCATGGGTGGACGCGTGACGAGCCAGCCCCTCAAGTCGCTTGCAGATGGTGATGAGCTTGTGCACCCGGGCGTCGGCCTGCATGAGCTTGCCCAGTTCGGGCTCCTGCTCCAGTGCCTTGTCCAGGGTCATGCCCAAATCGTCGGGAATGAGCTTTGCGATCTTGTCCACTTCCTTGAGGGGGATATCCAGGACCCGGCCAACATCCCGGACAACGCCCTTGGCCTTCATGGTTCCCATGGCAACGATCTGGGCAACATGATCCTTGCCGTATTTCTCGGTCACATAGCGGATGACCTCTTCCCGGCGGTTGTAGCAGAAGTCCACGTCAATATCAGGCATGGACTCGCGTTCGACATTGAGGAACCGTTCAAAAAAAAGATGGTACTTGATGGGGTCAAGATCCGTGATCTTGAGGGACCAGGCAACAATACTCCCGGCAGCCGAACCACGCCCCGGCCCCACGGGAATCCCCTTGCCCTTGGCCCAGTTGATGAAGTCCTGCACAATGAGAAAATAGGCGGGAAATCCCTTCTGACAGATGACCTCCAGTTCCTGGTCCATGCGTTCATGGTAGACCTTTTCGTCCACCTTGTAGGGAAGCTGCTCCAGACGGTGTTTGAGACCTTCTTTGGACAGCTTGATAAACTCCTCGTCCAGGGTCCTGCCCTCGGGGACGTCATACACAGGAAAATAGTGCTGGTTCAAAACCAAGTCGATGTTGCAGGAGTCTGCAATGCGTGCGGCATTTTCCAGGGCTTCGGGACAATCCCTGAACTCGTGCTCCATGACCTCAAGGGGCTTGTAATAAAACGCGTCCGTATCAAACTTGAGCCGTTTGGGATCACTGGCCAGCTTGCCCGTGCCCACGCAAAGCAGAATATCATGGGCCTCGGCATCTTCCTTGTACAGGTAGTGGCAGTCATTGGTGGCCACCAGGGGAAGACCCGTGGCCTCGGCAAGCTCCTTCATCTGCTCGTTGACCCGTTCCTGCTCCTTGAGCCCGTTGACCATGAGCTCGAGATAGAACCGGTCCGGAAAGATGGATGCGTACTCCCTGGCCGCAGCCAGGGCATCGTCAAACCCCTTGTTGCGAAGGGCATAGGACACCTCACCCTGAAGACAGGCAGACGAGGCAATGAGCCCCTCACTGCACTCGCGCAACTTGTTCTTGTCCACCCGGGGCTTGTAGTAGAATCCGTCCAGGAAACTGTCCGAAACAAGCTTGACCAGATTCTTGTACCCCTGGTTGTTCTGAGCCAAAAGCAGGAGATGGTACCTGGTTCGGGTGTCCTTGTCCTGCATATTGCCGGGGGTGACATACACCTCACACCCGATAATCGGCTTGATCCCGAATTTTTTGGCGGTCTGATAAAAAACCAGGGCCCCGAACAGATTCCCGTGATCGGAGATGGCAGCCGAAGAAAATCCGAAATCAACGGCCTGGGCGCAGAGATCCTTGATGCGGATACCTCCGTCCAGCAGGGAATATTCGGTATGGCAATGAAGATGGGTGAAGTCTGGCATAGATGAGGGATGGGGTTGGAAGCCTGAATGATCCACGAAAGGTGAAGACCTGTTTTCCTAGAGAACAACAGCTCCGATGGCAAGATCGGCCACAAACAAAAAAAACGGAATCCGTCCCAACGCAAACGGATTCCGCAATGATTTCGAACAACTGCTTCTTGCAGGAAGGCGATCCAACCTGATTGTTCATCTCTCCGGGGTCATGTGAACACCGTCCTACCTCCCCGTCACAGGACATCGCGTTCCAGATGGCGCGGGCAAGGAGGTTCATCCTGTTCCCCGCCGCCGGTCACGACCTGCCGTTATCCTTTGACAGAAGCGGCCACCATCCTGGTCAACCGAAGCAGCTGATTGGAGAACCCGGCCTCATTGTCGTACCACAGCAAGAGCTTGAGCATGGTCTTGTCCATGACCGCTGTACACAGGGAGTCCACCACGCCGCCGTGGATGCTTCCATTGTAGTCAATGGAAACAAGGGGCTCCTCGCTGTACCCCAGGGGCCCGTTCATGGGGCCCTGGGAAGCCGCCTTGAGGGCATCATTGACCTCTTGGACGCTGGTTGGCTTTTCCAGTTCGCACACAAAATCCACCAGGGACGAGTTGGGCGTGGGCACGCGCACGGCCATGCCATCCAGTTTGCCAGCCAGGGCAGGAATGACCTTGGTCACGGCCTTGGCCGCCCCCGTGGTCGTGGGGATCATGGACAAGGCAGCTGCGCGGCCCCGGCGAAGATCCTTGTGGGTACCGTCCAGAATCCGCTGGCTCATGGTGTAGGAATGAATGGTGGTCATGAGGCCGTGCTTGATCCCAAAAGTGTCATGGATGACCTTGGCCGCAGGCGCAAGACAGTTGGTGGTGCAGGAGGCATTGGAAATGATCTTGTGGGAAGGATCGTATTCTTCCTGGTTGACCCCCATGACCACGGTCACGTCCGCCTCCGGGGCCGGCGCACTGACAATCACCTTTTGGGCCCCGGCATCCAGATGTTTCTGGCAATGCTCGCGGTCCTTGAAAATCCCGGTGGTCTCAAGGAGGATATCCACATCGTATTTGCCCCAATCCCATTCTGCCGGGGCGTTCCGTTCAATGGCCACCTGTCTGCCATCCAGCACAAAACCCGTGTCGTTGGCCTCCACGGATCTGGCAAATGTTCCATGCACGGAATCGTAGCGCAGCAGATGCGCAAGATCACCATTGGTTCCGCGATGCGCATTGATCACCACAAGTTCCAAATCATTATCCCCGGCCAGAAGCCTGGTCATGTAACGACCAATCCGCCCGAACCCGTTCATCCCAATCCTGATAGCCATTGCGTTTCTCCTTTTTCTAGAGCGAAATCGTCTCACACTTCATTCCCGGACCACCAACGCCTCCCGGTCGCGTGGCAGGAAGGTCGATTATGGCAACGGGTTTTGAACACCCTTGTCAGTACAATGTGCGTCACGCATCATAGCAAACAACGCGAATGCCGCCCGTTCGCCAACGCACCCTGCGTGACCCTGTGCAATCCGGGCCGAACGCTGTGCGCATCCATGCCCCATGTGGGCAAGGCATAACATACCATGGCTATATTATGGACTTTTTTTAGTCAATACATGCGTAAGTCTTGTTGCAGCCATACACCTCACCCGGAAGGCTGGACAGTTAGTCTTCAACAGATTAGCCAAGCATCCAGACTGCGCACCCGTACCTTTCCGGGTTGTCCCCAGGAACCTTCAACCACCAGACGATCATCATGCCCACAACGTCCCCCTTGAGCACCCCTGCCATCGCCGTGATCGGCGGCGGACTGGCCGGAAGCGAGGCCGCCTACCAGCTGGCACGATCCGGCGTTCCCACCACGCTTTTTGAAATGAAACCCGTCCGGTTCTCACCGGCCCACAACCAGGAAGGACTGGCTGAACTGGTCTGTTCCAACTCCCTGCGATCCACGGATCCGGAAAGCGGGATCGGTTTGCTCAAACAGGAAATGGAGCTCCTTGAAAGCGTAATCATGCAGGTTGCCCGGCATACGGCCATTCCCGCAGGCAAAGCCCTGGCCGTGGACCGTCGGCTTTTTTCGACCGCAATGACCGAGCAGCTGGAACGCATGGACCACCTGACCATTGTCCGCAAGGAAATCACCTCCCTGGATGATCCGGATCTGGAACCCTTTGCAAAGGTAATCATCGCGGCCGGCCCCCTGGCCTCGCCCCCCCTGACAGCAAGCCTCATGGAAGCTGCAGGAGAAGAGGATCTCTACTTCTACGATGCCATCGCCCCCATCGTGGTCACGGAATCCATTGACATGGACAAGGCCTTTTGGGGTTCCAGGTACCATCCCGAGGAAAAGGACTATCTCAATTGTCCTCTCAACGAGGAAGAATACACAGCCCTGGTCCAGGCCCTCAAACAGGGAACACGGGTCAAACCCCGGGAATTCGAACAGGCAATCCATTTTGACGGATGTCTGCCCATTGAGACCATGGCCGACCGGGGCGATCAGACCCTGGCCTTTGGCCCCCTCAAGCCCGTGGGCCTCATTGATCCGCGTACGGGCAAGCAGCCCTTTGCCTGTGTCCAACTCAGGAGCGAAAACAGGGACAAGACAGCCATGAACATGGTCGGCTTCCAGACCAAACTCACCTATCCCGAACAACAAAGGATCTTTTCCATGATCCCCGGGCTGGAACACGCCGAATTCGAACGCATGGGCTCCATTCACCGCAATACCTTTGTCAATGCGCCCAAGGTGCTCACTCCCCAGATGGAACTGAAAAACAAACCCGGTTTTTTCCTGGCAGGGCAGATCACCGGGGTGGAAGGGTATCTGGAATCGGCGGCCACCGGGCTTTGGCTTGGCCTGTTCCTGGCGGGACGAATCACCTCCCTTCCTCCGGTCACAACCGCCTTGGGAGCCCTGTTAAACCATCTTCAAACTCCGGCCAAAAAATTCCAGCCGTCCAATGTCAACTTCGGTCTCATGCCGGGGCTGAACCGCCGGGCCTCCAAAAAGGACCGCAAAAAGCTCTATGCAGCGCGAGCGGTCAATGATTTCACAACATGGCTCCAAGGCGAACCCCGCACCTAGACGCACCTACACCGGGTATCCACCAAGACTCTTGACAACAAACTGCCAGACGCGGCCCCTGCGTGGATACCCGGGCAGTTGATAAACATGGGCACAACATGCTCTCCTGGTTCCTGTACGGCAAGGCCGTCCACAAGGCATGACCGGACATCAGGAATCAATCCCGACCCGTGACCCTGCTCCCCATACCCGAATCAGCCACCATCCATTGCCCATACCCCACAGGCACAACCAGAGACGGCACGAGCTTGCGGTCTATGGCCTGAACCTCCCTGGTCACATACGCGCCCAATTCGTCAAGATCGACCCGGCCGTCTCCTGAGGCATCTGCCAACAGCCCTGGACCGATCCCCTTGAACACGGCGTAGGCAAGGGGAGAACAGGGGATGGACGCATACGCAGGAGCGGTCTTTTGCCATCCACGGGTGGCCGAAAGCACGGCAACCCCCAGGGCCCGGGCTCTGCGCATGATCCGGGTCATGTCCAGAGGGCCGGTATGGGCCACATCGCACAAAACCAGGGTCCGGGCCTTGAGCTTGCCGAGCCTGACCAAAAGGGAATCGATATCCACAACGCTCTCCCAAGCGTATCCATGCCGTCCCAGAGGGCGAGTGTCCCTGGGCAAAAAAACCGGACGGTCATCCTGGTCCAGCACGCCCTGGCCGGCAAGCATGACAATGATCGTATCCCGCGGACCAGCCTGTTCCAGCCAGGCCAGGGCATCATGGATATGCGCCCTGGTCGGTGGGTGGCCGTAATCATCGCTCACAAGGCGCTCATGCACCTTCGCATACCCCCTGCCTCGCAGCGTTGTGAACAGACGGGCGACCATTTTCACGTCGTCCGAAGACGTGGGCAGATCCATGTGGGCAAAGGCGCCCAGGCGCTCCACACCCACACCAAGATAATACAGATCACCGGGCATTTTTCTGGTTGCGTTTCCATCCTCCGGGAGGTGGACCTGGATCTCGGCGCTAGATCGCGCCCCGTGCGGACCCTCACAAACACAACCCACGGTGTTTTCCCCGGGTTCCAGCACCACGGGAACACGAAGGTGACCGGACCAGCCTGCTTCTGGTTGGGGCATGTCCCTGCCAAAACCGTTGACCCGGAGCCTGCATGAGATCGGATCATCTCCCCGGGCGTGCAGGGAAACAAGCAGTTCCTGCTGGCGGGACCCGAGAACCGCCCCGTCTGCAGGGCTGACCAGATCAATGCCTGGCGGACGATGGCGGCTCAAGAACTCGGAAGTGACCGGCAGCAAAGCGGTTCGATCCAGGGCCGCGGCTGAACGGCCCTGGGAGATGGTCGCCCGGACAAGGTCCGGTTGGTAGAGATACCGGGCAAAGGTTTCTGCAGGAACCACCTGCAATATATCGTGGTTGTTATTATTCTCGGAAGCGAGAAGACAGCCAAGGAGAGATTCCCCTGAAGGCGAGCAGGCATAATACCCTGCCGGGATCCAGGCGATCCATTCATCATTGGTCGCATACAGAATGGTTGCCAGCAATTCGCCGGTAGCAAGATTCCAAAGGCGAACCGTCTGATCCAGTGATCCCGAAACCAGCCGTGTACCATCCGGGGAAACAGCCAGACAGGTAACTCCCCCTGTATGCCCCTTGAAGTCACGCACCTTGACGCCATCTTGAACCCGGTACATGGCCAGAGCCCCACGCCCGCCACCGCTGACAACATACCTGCCGTCCGGCGTGAAGGAAGCTGCCGTATGTTCTCTTTTGTCCTCATAAGTCCGGTTGATCATGAACCGACGCTGATCATGGTCATAGACCTCGAGCAGACTGCGTGTGGCATCCGCCCCGACATTGCGCACCAGACGGCGTGTTCCAACATTGAGAAACGGCCCTTGGACATCCGCGGGCAAAGAAACGGCAGCAACATCCAAATACCCTTCCTGAAACCGCATCTCCAGGGTTTCCGGCCTGACAGCATGCGTTGTATTATCTGGTGCCCGAAGGACAGATGGGCCAATCTTCCAGAAAATCCGGTCCCCCCCGGGGCCGAAACCGACTTCCGTGATACGGCAACCGCGTCCCACAAACCGGTGAACCAGTCTCCCCTTTTGGGTATCCCACAACCGCACGGTTTGGTCTTCACCCGCTGTAGCGACCAGGGATGTCCCGGGAACGAACAGGCCCTCATTCACGCCCTGGACATGCCCGGAAAACAGGGTCTTGACCCGGGCCGTTTCCGGATCAACGATCATGCACCGGCCACTCCCCAGGCCCAACCCCCCGGTGGTTGCAAGAACAAACTTCCCGTCACCTCTGAAGGACAGACTCAATATCGACGCCGTCTGGAGCGACCATTGTCGGACATGTTGCATGGCGGCAAGATCCCACTCCCGCACACTTCCGTCATGACTGCCAGAAACCAGCATGGTGCCGTCGGGCGACACTGCCAGACAAGCAACCCGGCCGGTATGCCCGGAAAGGGTCCCGATGGGAGCCAGTTCGTCCATCCCCCAGACAAGAATCCGACCATCGTCACCGCCGGACACAAGCCGACTGGCATCAATCCATGCCAGGCAGCCCACCGTGCCTCCATGACCATGAAAGCTGTGCACAAGTGTGCCCTGGTCCATATCCCAGATCCTGACGATCCCGTCTTCCGATCCCGCAGCCAGCAATCTGCCGTCCGGGGAAAAGGCAATGGCGTGGACCGGACTGGGAGCATGCTCCAGCGTTGCGATGCACGTTCCCTCGGGCAGGGACAGCAGCAAAACCCGGCCCATGGCAACATCACCAGGTTGCCCACCCATCAGACCTCCCACGGCCACGATGCGATCGTCAGGGGCGATATCCAGGGCAAAAACAGTTCCCTGCAACCCAGGGGGCGAAGTCATGGGGATCATCTGCAGACAATGTTTTTGTATCACATCCCAGATGCGAACGGTCTTATCCTCGCTCCCCGTAACCAGCCAACGGCCGTTCCGAGAGACATCCATGGCCCGAATGGAAGCGGTATGCCCACCGGTGTCCACAATCATGGGGACAGGCTGGCTCCGGGCCACTGACGGCAAACACGCCACAACAGCCAGAAACAGGATAATCAGTTTCAGCATACCCACGGCCCCTCGTCTGGTGAATCCGTTTTCCATGCTCCCCCTCATGATTCGCCCTCAATGACCATGCCCACGGCCTTGGCTATGACCAGAATTTCCTGCCGGTCCCTGCCGGTCCAGATGGCATTCTGCACATTCCACCAATAGGGTTCCACGCCAATTGCGCGAGCCCGTTCGATCATGTCCAGAATGATCGTTCCGGGCAGAGGCGTCTTGTCGAGCAGGGTACGTACCTGGCTGGTAAGCAGGGAACCGACCTGGGCAACTGCGTGCATGTTCTCGGCAAAAAAACGCCTCATCCACTGTTTTTGAGCATCAGAACAAACAACATCACCGCGAATCCACAGCCAGGCCACACCGGGAACAATGGCTCCGGGATGGCCAAGGGGCGATGTCTGGCCTTCCCCAAAGGGCTGCACAAGCCATGACCATTGATCTGCCATCTCAACCAGACGTTGGCGTTCCCCGGCCTCAAATTCACTAGTACGCTGCCAGGTCAGATAGCCCCGGACCTGGGCATGCATATCCCGAGGGACCACATACGTGGCCTGGCCATCGTCAATGCTGAACACCTGCTCGCCGGTACCGCATGTGCCGCCAAGGGATCGTTTTTGGCGTGTTCCCGTGCGCTGCCAAGTCACGGACAGGGAAGCGGTAAAGCCGTTCTGGTCGTCACGCCTGTTGACCAGGAAAGCCTCCACACCCGGCCATTCAAGCCTCTTGCTCCCCAGAACAAGGAGCATTCCTGCAAGATGGAGGGGATCCATGCGCCGGGGAACAACCAAGTTCTTCCAGATTGCAACCCCATCCCCCTTGGACGGATCATTGGACTGGGCCTCCTCGAGAATTTCCAGAAACCCGGGAGAAACATCCCGGCCTCCGGTGGCCAGCAGCACTTCCAGAGAGCGCAGTGCACAGGTCAGGACGATGACCGGTTCAATACGTCCGAGGTCGTCGAAAAACCAGGCGCAACTGGCAAAACTGGCCAGAGACCACCGTTGCATGGTCAAAAGGGACAGGCACAATTCTTCCTGTTCGCGGCCCCTTGGAGTACACTGTTCCTCAAGAAAGGAGGCCCGATCCTGTTTGCCGGCAAGGACCAGACCATAGTCCTTGAGGGCCGCGGCATGATCGTGAAAAAGGGGGCGCGCCTTGCGCCGATAATGATCTTCCACATAGTACCGGAGATAATTGAGCGAACGCCGCAACGGCTGTCGCCAATGCTGCTTCCATTGCGGATGCCCGCCATCCGTGCATCCGCAATCGCTCTTCCACCGCTCCACCCCGTGGATGCAGCTCCACGAGGAAGGTTCGTGCAGAATCACGGATTGGGATGGCGGATGGTTTTCGAGCCAGGCCGCGTAGTTGGTCAGTCCGTACCCTTTGGGGTCCGTGCGCAACCTGTGGATGGCATAGGCCAGGGCCATTTCCCCGAAGGTGAAGTGATGGCCATAGGATTCCCCGTCCGTGGCCAGGGAACAAAGGCCTGCTCCAGCCTGGGACACGATGCGTCGGAAAAAGCTCTCGCCATCGGCCAGAAGCTGTTCAAAGGCAACGGCTCTGGACAGGGGACCGTTGTAGAAAAAAACAACCATGCTGTTTCCCGAAGGCAGATTGACCCGATACGGCGCCGAGGTATCCAGCGTGGTTTCATCCACGCCAAAAACGTGTTTGCCATCCAGGGTGGCCACGGCCTTGGCCTGATGCGGAGCCAAGATGGTGAATCCGATCCCGGCCCGGGCAAGGGCCTCAAGGGTCGGGGTGTCCACTGCGGTTTCAGCCAGCCACATGCCTTCGGGCCTGCGCTGGAACCGGGCCTCAAAATCCTGGATGGCCCAGGCAATTTCAATGTCCTTGTCCGAGTCCGTACTCAAGGGCATGATCGCATGGTGATAAACCTGGGCCAGCGCATTGCCATGCCCCAGCCGCGCCTGACTTCTGGCGTCCCCCTGGAGAATCCGGGCATACGTCTGCGGGGCATGACGTTCCATCCAGGTAAGCAGGGTCGGTCCGAAATTGAAACTGATCCATTCGTAGCAATTGATGATCTCGACCACCTTGCCCTGTTCCATGCGTCGGGCCCACGCCAGGGGCGAATAACACTCCTTGGCGATCCGTTCATTCCAGTTCAGGTACGGGGCCGCGCTTGGCTCGGCCAGAAATTCCTCCACCCAGGGATCAAGCCGGGGGGGTTGATAACAATGTCCGTGGATGCACACATAGCCTGACATATAAACTCCGATTAGGGGACATGCGTTTTCGTCAACCAGCAGGAAGATGGCGTCCACACGGGGACACCATTCCGCGATTTAGTTTATATCCTATTTAATTTATTCATTATTATATCATATTATTCCCAGCACATGCGCCCTGTTGTTTCATTTGCCTTTACGGACAAAACAGGGCAAGTAGCAACCCGTTTTCAGGATGAATTTCCCATGCTACCTGCTGCCGGATTTCCAGGGAGATCCCATGTCCATTCTTGCCGCTTCCACCAGTCTGACACGATACCGCATTGTCGAAGAAGTTCCCAAGGAACTCTGGGCCGAGGTCAACGAAAGACTTCGTACCTTCGCCTTCAGGGATATTGACGAAACCGCTGACGAACGCTCTTTCGGCTGGGTCTGTTTCGACAACATGCTTGACGAACAATGGAAAACCGCCCCGCCGGAAAAAGGGGCCTACCTCGCCTTCAGTCTGCGCATCGACACCCGACGCATCCCGGCAGCGGTCCTGAAAAAGCATGTTCAGCTAGCCATGGAGCATCAACTGGAACTGATGAAAGCCCAGGGCAAGAAATTCCTGACCAGAGATCAGAAGACCGAAATCAAGGAACAGGTCAAACTCAAACTCCGGGCCAGAACACTGCCCATTCCCGCCTATTTCAATGTTGTCTGGGATACGGACAAACAGCTCGTGTACCTTGGCAACACAACAGACAAGGTCAAGGAACTCTTCGAGGAACTCTTCACCAAGACCTTTGGCCTGAATCTGGAACCCCAGACACCGTTTTTCCAGGCCCTGGGCGCCATGGGCCTTCACCGTCTCGAAGAATTGGAAAATCTGGAACCGACCATCTTTATCTAGCAGGACCCCGGGAAACAATCGTATGGATATCAATCTTGAACGTGCGGCAGAGCAGGGATCAAATATCGGCCAGGATTTCCTGACCTGGCTCTGGGCCACGAGCGAACAGCAGCAAGGAATGTTTCAAACCCCAACAGGCGAAAGCTTTGTCCTGCTCGTCGAGCAGCGGATCGCTGTCCAGGGCGGCGAAGGGGAAGGCAAGGAAACTGCCGTATGCAGCGGTCCCATGGCCGAACTCAGAGAGGCCCGGGCCGGGCTCAAGACCGGCAAGAAGGTCGGCCAGGCCAAGCTGCGCATCGAACACGACGAAAACGTCTGGCAGGTCCAGATCAATGCCGACAATTTTGCCCTGACCGGGCTCAAGACCCCCAAGGTGGACACCCATGTGGAAGAGGGGGACGACCCCGATGCCATTTTCCTGGAAAAAATGTACCTGATGGAAACATGCCTTGGTTATCTCGACGTGGTCTTTTCCCTTTTTCTCAACCGCCGGCTGGGACCTGACTGGCCCGATGAGGTCCAGCGCATCCGGACATGGATACACAGCGCCTGATTCTATTGCCAGGTCGTGAACTCTAGGGTATCGGGACAAATCACGTTTGCTGCAAGACCCTTGGCTGAGGCTCAAAGCCCAGCCATTTGTTATGGCCACTGTCTTTTACCAACTTTCCAGGAGTGATGACAATGATTCGTTTTTTCACACTGCTTTCGACAATGATCGCATTGGTATGCGCCGGAGTAGGTACTGCCGGGGCAAAGGATATCAAGGTCGGTTACGTGTACATAGGACATATCGGAGATGCCGGCTGGACCTATGCCCATGAACTGGGTCGCCAGGCCATCGACAAGATGCCAGGGGTCACCTCATCCTATGTGGAGGCCGTACCCGAAGGCGCCGATTCCGAACGGGTGATCAAGAACATGGCCCGCAAGGGGTACGACCTGATCTTCACCACCAGTTTCGGTTACATGGATCCGACCCTCAAGGTTGCCAGGCAGTTTCCCAAAGCCGTGTTCATGCACTGTTCGGGCTACAAATCATCCAAAAACGTGGGCAACTATTTCGGCCGCATGTATCAGGCCCGCTATCTCTCGGGCATGGTTGCCGGAGGCATGACCACTTCCAACAAGATCGGCTACGT
Source organism: Desulfoplanes formicivorans (assembly GCF_001748225.1). Taxonomy (NCBI): domain Bacteria; kingdom Pseudomonadati; phylum Thermodesulfobacteriota; class Desulfovibrionia; order Desulfovibrionales; family Desulfoplanaceae; genus Desulfoplanes; species Desulfoplanes formicivorans. The sequence continues at coordinate 157,644 of NZ_BDFE01000008.1, read as the reverse complement.
GGCCGCGTTCCCCATCCCCGAAGTCATCCGGGGCATCAACGCCTTCACCCTGGGTGTCCAGGCGGTCAATCCCCATGCCCAGGTCAATGTTGTCTGGACCAAAACCTGGTATGATCCTGCCACGGAAAAAGAAGGGGGCAAGAGTCTGCTGGAAACAGGGTGTGACGTCATCGCCCAGCACCAGGACACGCCTGGGGTTCAGGAAGCAGCCCAGGAAGCAGGCAAATATTCCCTTGGGTACAATTCGGACATGTCCCGCTTCGCTCCCAAGGCCCACCTGACCGCTCCGGTATGGAACTGGGGTCCTTTCTACAAGAAGATCGTCACCCAGGTACAGAACGGAACCTGGAAGACCGGAAGTTACTGGCCCGGGCTGGAATCCGGTATTATTGATCTCGCGCCCTTTGGCCCCATGGTTCCCCAGGACCTCCAGGAAAAGGTGCTGGCTGCCAAAAAAGCCATTATTGACGGTACCCTCAAGGTATTTGCCGGTCCCGTCAAGGATCAGACCGGCAAGGTGGTCATCCCGGCCGGCACAAGCGCCACTGACGAGCAATTGCTGGGCATGGACTGGCTTGTCCAGGGCGTGCAGGGCTCAACCAAATAACACCGAATAAACATGCTCGATATCCGCGTGCACAAAAGACAGGTTCCCCTCCCCTGGTGGGGAACCTGTCTTGTTCTCAGCTCGGCTGTTCTGGTTTCCCTGATTGTGAGCGCAGGACTCTTGGCCCTGCAGGGAAAACCGGCTCTGGGCGGCATACTCCTTTTTCTCGAATCCGGATTCGGGACAAGCTGGGCCATTCAGGACTGTCTGGCCAAGGCTGTGCCCATTTTTCTGTGTTCCCTGGGCGTGGCCATCACGTTCAGGCTACAAATCTGGAATATCGGTGCCGAAGGCCAGTACGCCCTGGGCAGTGTGGGAGCCACCTGGGCGGCCCTGACCTTTCCCGGTCTGCCCTGGTACCTTCTCCTTCCCCTGATGCTGGCATGCGCCACCCTTTTGGGCGGCTTGTGGGGACTCATCCCGGCCCTGCTGAAAATCAAGCTCCGGGTCAACGAAATCATTGTCACCCTGATGCTCAACTACATCGGCATCCTTGTCCTGGAGTATCTGGTCTATGGCCCATGGAAGGACCCGGCCAGTTTCGGCATGCCCATGACTCCGACATTTTCTCCAGGCGCCATAGTGGGATTTATTGGAGAAACCAATGTGAGCTGGGGAATTGTGCTTTGCATGGTCATCGGCATGCTCATGACCGTTTTTCTCAAGTACACCCGGTACGGATTCGCCCTCAAGGCCTGCGGTGAAAACGCGCGTGCCGCCAAATACGCCGGGCTTCCCTATAACGGACTGATCGTCATGGTCATGGTTTTTTCCGGGGCCCTGGCCGGATGGGCGGGATTTCTGGAAGCATCGTCTTCCCTGAACCGCCTTGAGCCAACCATCATGGCCGGATACGGCTACACGGCCATTGTCGTTGCCTGGCTGGCCCGCCTCAACCCCCTGTCCATTGGCGTGGCCTCGTTTCTTCTGGCCGGACTTCGCGTGGGCGTGGAAGGCATTCAGCTCGACCTCCAGGTCCCGGCCGCTTTTGGCAGCGTCATGGAGGGGCTGATCCTCCTGACTATTCTGGCAAGCAGTTTTTTCCAGCATTACACGATTTCGGGCAGAAAAAAATCGTCCGGAAAATAGTTTTTCAACGTACAGGAAGGCTCAGCATGCAGTGCACAGCAACCCGTGATGTGGATACATAGAGTCTGCCGTAATTTCCAGACAAGGCAACCGTGCCGGCCCTGTCCGGGAAAACACAAATCACCTACTGTTTGAAGTACACTGCGCACCGGAAACCGCGTACTTCAAACCGCGCACCTTGACGAAAAAAACATGCCTTCCAACAACGAAACACCGTTACCATGAACATCGACGTCCTTATTCCTCTTTTTGCAGCGACCATCCAGTCCGGGACCCCGATCCTTTATGCCACCCTTGGAGAAATCATCACCGAGAAATCCGGGGTGCTCAATCTCGGGGTAGAGGGAATGATGCTCTGCGGGGCGTTCGGAGGCTTTCTCGTCGCCATGCTCACAGGCAATCCCTGGCTCGGCTTTTTGGCCGGCGGGGCTTTCGGAGCCCTCATGGGAGCCATTCACGGGATTGTCTGCCTGCATTTTCAGGGGAATCAGGTTGTTTCGGGCCTTGCTTTGACCATTCTGGGAACCGGACTGGCCAATTATTGGGGCACTCCGTTCGTGGGCCAGAATGCGCCCGGTTTTACTCCCTTTTCCTTCCCCCTGCTCGGTTCCATACCCATCATTGGTCCCATTGCCTTTCATCATGACGCCCTGATCTACACGTCCTATTGTCTTCCCGTGCTGGTCTGGTTCGTGTTCAGGCACACCCAGACAGGCCTGGCCCTGCGTTCCGTGGGTGAATATCCTGACGCAGCCCTGGCTGCCGGCATCAACATCAAGGCGTACCGCTGGGCAGGCATCCTGACGGGCGGTTTTTTCATCGGCCTTGGTGGGGCTTATCTCTCCCTGGCCTATACCCATCTGTGGACCAACGGAATCACTGCAGGCAGAGGCTGGATCGCCGTGGCCCTGGTCATCTTTGCCTTCTGGAAACCAGGCAAGGCGGTTCTTGGGGCCTACCTCTTCGGCGGCGTCATGGCCTTTCAGTTCCGGCTTCAGGCCGTGGGCACCAATATTCCGTCATCCCTCCTGATGATGCTCCCCTACGCCCTGACCATCCTCGTGCTGGTCCTGTCCTCCATCAAGGGCAAGGGCTCCCAGGCTCCCGGCGCTCTGGGCGTGAACATCGAACCCGCGGATTGAGCGCTCCTTGTCGTCTTTTTTTCCTTTATTTTCATCTTTTGCATCCTTTTCATCATGCCAACAGACAGATACACGAAAATGTACCCGGTGTCCTGGGAACAGCTCCACCAAGATGCCAAGGCCCTGACCTGGAAAATCATGAACCAGGGAACCTGGAAAGGCATTATTGCCGTCACCCGGGGCGGACTGGTTCCTGCGGCCATTGTTGCCAGAGAATTGGAAATTCGTCTGGTGGATACGGTCTGCGTGGTCAGCTATTCATGGCAGTCCCAGGGAGACATTTCGGTTCTCAAGGCCGTGGAAGGCGACGGCCAGGACTGGATCATCATCGACGATCTCGTGGATACCGGCAAGACTGCCGGAGTGATCCGCCAGATGCTGCCCAAGGCCCATTTTGCCACGGTGTATGCCAAACCCCAGGGAAAACCTCTCGTGGACACCTTTGTCACCGAGGTCAGCCAGGACACCTGGGTTCTGTTTCCCTGGGATTCCGAGCTCAGACTTGCCGAGCCCATTGCGCAACGCCAAGCAGCCACAAAGCAGAATCCTTCGTCCAAAGAATAAGAACAGGCTACAACACCCTGCGCGTGGCGATCTGACGGCCTTTCCAGTGCATCCATATTCCAAGACTGGATCTTGAGCCATGATCCTCGCCCGGTCCTGTGTCTGGTTAGCCGCCAAAGGGCGTACGTGCCACCACCTTCGGCAACAGGACACTTCAACCAGAAGACCGTTTTCCACGGCCGACTGCCATCTTCACACCTGTTTTCATGCATGCTTGATTTCACCACCTGGCCAACCTCACGCATCCACGTGGACATTGCCGGACGAACCTGGGCTCTTGAGCGTATCGCCGACCTTGAAACCCTGTGGGACGCCATGGAAGATGAGGGAGACGACAACCATATTCCCTATTGGGTTGAACTCTGGCCTGCCAGCCTGGTCCTTGCCCGGTGGCTTGAGGACAATCCGGAATCCATCCGGGGCAAACGATGTCTGGATCTGGGCTGCGGCCTGGGCCTCACGGCCCTGATTGCCTCATCTCTGGGTGCCCGGGTCGTGGCCTTGGACTATGAATGGCCTGCGGTTTATTTTGCCCGGAAAAACACGGCCATCAACCAGGTTCCCTCTCCCTTGTGGGTTCAGATGGACTGGTGCAGGCCGGCTTTCAGACCGGCAGTTTTCGACTGCATCTGGGGAGGCGACATTCTCTACGAACAACGCTTTTTCGAACCCATTGCCACCCTGTTCGACAGGATGTTGGCCCCTAAAGGACGCATCATTCTTGGTACCCCGGAACGTACGGTCACCCAGCCGGTATGGGGTCAACTCATCCAGAAGGGCTGGCAGGTCCGAGAAATCGAAACCACCCGACAGGCCCTCCATACCATGGACATGTCCGTCAAGCTCATGCAGCTGACCCTGTAATCCCAGAGGGTATCCATTGTCCTTTGCCCCTTTTCATTGTAAATGAGGATGACCTGTCCGACAGACTGGTCCAGATCCTCTACCATAGAGGTGCCCCACGGATCATCCATTTGTAAACCATGTTGTCGCAAGGAGAACCTGCATGGGCAAAACTATCCGCTTCGGGATTTCTCTGGATTCCGAACTCCTCGATAAATTCGACGCCCTGTGTGAAGAAAAATGTTATCAGACCCGATCCGAAGCCATTCGCGATCTCATCCGCAACACCCTTGTGGAAGAAGAATGGAAAGATCTGAACAAGGAAATGGTTGGTACGCTCACCCTGGTCTACGACCACCATCAAAGCGATCTGGCCCAGAAAATCACCGAGATCCAGCATAACGCCCTGGACGTGATCACCGTGAGCATGCACGTCCACCTTGACCACCACAATTGCATGGAAGTGCTCATCCTGCGGGGCGAGGGAGAGCATATCCGCCAGACCTCCCAGCGACTGATCTCCACCAAGGGGGTCAAATACGGAAAACTCAGCCTCTCGACCACGGGTAAGGAAATCATCTAGATGCAGGATATTCAGAGTGGCCCGTCACGGGTCCCCCTGGCCATTGACAGGGTCGGGGTCAAGAATCTCACCCACCCCCTGATCGTTCGCGATCGGGAACAGGGACAGCAGCATACCGTCGCCACCATGGACATGAGTGTCGATCTGCCTGCGGCGTTCAAGGGAACGCACATGAGCCGTTTTCTCGAGGCATTGGGAGATTGGACCGGGATTCTCGATTACGCCAGCTTCAAGCAATTGCTTGAGGATCTGACCATTAGACTCCAGGCCAAGCGGGCCCATCTGCACTTCAGTTTTCCCTATTTCCGGGAGCAGAGCGCGCCAGTGAGCAAGAGTCCGGCCCTCATGGATTACCAATGCTCCCTGCAGGGCAGGCTCGAAGGCAGAGACATGGAAATGATCCTCGGTGTGGACGTGCCGGTCATGACCGTGTGTCCATGTTCCCTGGCCATCTGCGACCATGGAGCCCACAGCCAGCGCGCCATGGTCAGGATCGAGGCCAGATTTTCAGGCCTCTTGTGGATAGAGGACCTCATCGATATTGGACAGCAGGCGGGATCGTCACCGGTTCACGCCCTGCTCAAGCGGGAGGACGAAAAATTTGTCACGGATGCGGCCTTTGACAATGCAGCCTTTGTGGAAGACGTTGTCCGCAATGCGGCCCAAAACCTGGCAAAGCACCCCCAGGTTCACGGCTACAAGGTCGAGGTGGAAAGCATGGAGTCCATCCACAACCACAGTGCCTACGCCTGCATAGAAACCATGTAATGGTCTGACAAAACATTGCCCACGCCGTGCAACCGTGGTACGAGCAGCTACAAAACCCTGTCATCATGTTTGGGATCACCATGAAGGCCGCCTGATGCCCCCCTGAATCCCGGCAGGGTACAAGCGGCCAGAGCCTGTAAAGAGGAGGATTGCCCATGTCCCTGGAAATTTCAGCCAGCGCCCTGCACGCCTTCCAGACACGGCAACAGGTCACATCCAACAATATTGCCAATGTCAACACCCCGGGTTTCACCCATGACCGGGTGGACATGCAGGAAACCTCCACCAGGGGTGTTCGGGCAACCATCCGTCAGGATGATAACCAACCACCCCTCCAGCCATCCAGTCTCCCCGACAAGGAAACCGCTCCCAGCACCACGGATCTGACCCGGGAAATGGTGGAGATGACCGCCACCCAGACGGCCTATGATGCCAACGCGACCACGCTTTCGTCCCAGGCCTTTCTCCAGGGAAAACTGATCAACGAAATGGTGTGACCCTTCGGGCCAGCCCCCCTTGTTTCATGTGCCGGTCAGTTGCCCTCGCGCATCTGTCAGATCCTGCGGTCTTCATACGGCGCAGATCCTGATCCTGCCATGCTTTGCCATCCCCTCCTGGATGCCTTCAGCGATTCCCATCCCTTTTTGTCATAAAATGTCTGACCAGACACCCCATCCATGCGGGGCGTCCTCCTCCTGACCAGACGTTCGGGACTGCTCAGACAGTTCCACCGGCTCCACCGCGCTTCCGACCTGCATGAAAAGGTTTACAAAAATTTCTGTCATTTTATTGACATAAACGGCCTTGCTCACATACTGATGCAAGACAAGCTTTGCAAAGAATCACTTTCGCACACGTGGAGTTCTCATGATGACATTGGACACTTCGGGAATCATCGGCCAAAGCCCGGCCCTTCAGGAGGTTTTTGCCATCCTAGGCAAGGTGGCCCCCACTGACAGCACGGTTCTGGTCAGCGGGGAATCCGGCACGGGCAAGGAACTCATGGTCAGGGCGCTGCATCGCAACAGCAAGAGAACAGGGGCTCCCTTCGTGCCGGTCAATTGCGGGGCCATCCCTGGCGAGCTTCTGGAATCCGAACTTTTTGGCCATGAGAAAGGAGCCTTCACCCATGCCATCAGAACAAGGGCTGGCCGCTTCGAGCTGGCTGATGGAGGAACCGTGTTCCTCGATGAAATCGGGGAAATGGACCTGAGCCTGCAGGTCAAGATCCTTCGGGTGCTGCAGGAACGCGAGTTCGAGCGGGTCGGCGGCACCAAAACCTACAAGGCCAACGTCCGAATCATTGCTGCGACCAACCGAGATTTGGAACAGGAAGTGGCCAAGGGCAACTTCCGGGAAGACCTGTTTTACCGCCTCAATGTCATCCCCATTCACTTACCACCCCTGCGGGAACGTCAGGAGGACATCCCTTTGCTGGCCCATTATTTCCTGCAAAAATTCTGCAAGCACCAGAACCGATGCCTCATGCGACTGGCTGAGGAAACTCAAAACATTCTTTTGTCATACTCCTGGCCGGGCAATGTCCGCGAACTGGAAAACTTCATGGAACGGTTGAGCATCTTGTGTGATGGGGACGTCATCACGCCGATGGATCTTCCGGACAAAATCCTTAAAGAAACCGGAACCAAAGTCTCTCCTCCCCCCAAGGTTCAAACCCGACCCATGGTTCAAGGCTTCCGCTTCCCGGCCGTGCGAGACATGCAGGAGCAGGGCGTGGGGCTCAAGGATTTCTTTGACATCATGGAAACCCACCTGCTCAAGGAAGCCCTGTATATGGCTGACGGCGTCAAAAATCAGGCTGCCGAGATTCTGGGGATCAAGCGTACTACACTGATCGAAAAGCTAAAAAAGAAAAAAATCACGTCCTGACCGGATGGAGATGCTTGTTGGCAGACATTGAGGGGCATCGCTTGGCTTGTGCGCAAATCTTGCCACAATTTTTGCATGGAGAAACAAAACACGGCTCAGAAGTTCATTTTCTTGCCGTATCGAAGTTCACTACCAGACTTTTTTCATGCATCTTTTCCCGACCCTGCCAGGTAGACCGACAACCATGGGTTCCCTCGCCGGCCTCCACGGTTTTTTTGCACGATCACACGTAATGACGCGTCCGAACCATGCCCATTGCAACCGAAAACATAGCGTACCATGAGCACAAATATCCCGTGATGACATTATTCCGGAGAGCACAGAACTTCCTTGTACTCTGCGTGGGAACAATCATGGCCCTGTGGCTTCCCGGCACTGCCCTTGGCATGACCCAATCGTGGCACCATTATCCCCAAAAAGAACGTCTTGTCTTTGCCTTTGACCGCACCGTCCCGACGTTCTCCCTCAAAAGAACCGGCCGGACAGCCATCACCCTGACCCTGCCGCCATCCATCTGGAACCAGGAGCCCCGGCCCGCGCCCATTGATCTCAGTGTCTCCAGGATGATAACCAATATAACCCCCTCTGAGCGTGCCATAACCATCCACCTCAAATCCCCTGCCTTTGGGTTTATCTATTTTCCCCTTCCAGGTGACCACAAACTTATTCTGGACCTTTTCCACGATCCCTTGGGAGCCCAATGGCAACCCTCCAAGATGGCCTTGCAGAAAAAAGCGCAGCAACAAGGACCGTCCGGCAAGGAATCTCCAAAGGCGCCTGCCCGTCGTGCACATGCTGCCCCGCAAGAAATCACGCCCGAACCATCTGGTTCTACGGCATCCACTCAAACCGTTCCTCTGCCCCCAACAGTCCAGCCCAAAAAGGGACAGTCTGTTGTCATCAATGCCACGGCTCTTCATTCGTCCGGGGATATCCCAGACAACACAGGGCCAAAAAGTCCGGGAACACTCCGCTTCAAGGTCAAATTTCAGACCGCAGAAGAAGCCTTTGGCGATGCTCATACACCCTTGGCAACTGCGCCAGCCTCACGTCCCACCAGCGGCAGAGCAAAAGCCAACAAGACCATTGCCCGCAATCAGCAGACTACACATGTTCGTACCGTTGCCCAAGACAGCAGCTCGCAACACGACCAGCACACCGAGTCATCATCTAAGGACAACCCTTCTGGATCTCCGACCAACCAAAACGATAAAGCCGCCTCCTTTGCCTCACCGCCGACGGATGCCACAACCAACGCAACAGCAGCTCCCTCTTTCAAGGAGCGCATGACCACCGCCAAGGGCACCTTGCAAAACGGAGAAATAGACGCGGCCCTGGACATCTTGCAGGACATGCTTGATCAGCCTGCACTGCCCGATGTTCTCGGGGAAGAGGCCTTGTACCTGAAAGCCGAGGCCCTGTTCCAAAAATTCCACAACGACTTGGACTCCCGTTTCCAGGAAGTCATGTCGGCGTTTCAACAAGCGATCAGTTTCAACCCTCAATCACCAAGACTGCCATCGGCCCTGCTGAGCATGGGGCTGATCAATGTCAAGGTGAACAATATTCCCGAGGCCCAGGCATATTTCAACCTCATCCGATCGAAATATCCCCATGACACCAATGTTCCCCTGACCTACTACTATATGGGTGAACATTATCTGAACGCCAAAGACTATCAGCAGGCAGCGGATCGTTTCCAATACGTAGTTCAGAACTATCCGGACAATGCCATAACGCAAAGCTGCGCCGTTGGCCTAACCAAGGCCCTCAAGGAACTTGGTTATTTCAAGCAGGCCTTTGAAATCATGGATTACGTGCAAAAACGCTGGCCACGCTACTACCTCAAGGACCCCGCCTTCCTCATGCTGGCCGGGTATATTGATTTCAAAAACAAGCGTCTTTCTGCTGCCAAGGAAGAATTCTGGACGTATGTCAATCTGACCCCCCAGGCCAAGGATGTGGACATCGCCCTGGCCCGGTTGGGAGATATTTACGTCATGACCGGCAAGACAAAGGCGGCTCGTCAAATTTACGAAAAAACAGCCGAACAATTTCCCGATCAGGAAGGTGGACTGATCGCCAAAATGCGTCTTGCCGAGGAAGGTGTTTTTGACAAGCCCTCCATCGACACCATGTTTTCCGTCTTTGACAAGCCCTATTCCCTGCGGCCGCAACAGGTTTACTCCCAGATCATTGCCACCTATCCCGACAGCCCCCTGGCCCCGGTTGCTCAGCTCAAATTGGCCATGTGGCAATTATGGAACGATCAATACAGGGATACCCTGCAGGCGGTTGCAGATTTCATCAACAACTATCCCCAACAGGAACTGACTCCCAAGGCCCTTGAGGTGGGCAACAAGGCCTTTGCGCAATTCACGGCCAAGGCCATTGAACGCGACCGGTTCAAGGATATTGTTTCCCTGTGGAATACCTATCCCTTTCTTCATCAATCTCCCGCGCCCATGGCCCGTCTGGCCGTGGCCACGAGCCTCTGGAAAACGGGCCATGCGATCCAGGCTCTCACGCTGGCCGCGCCGCTGCTTGCGAACAAACGCCCCCGGGAAGCCAGCTCCGGACCGGCCCTGGATCTGGCCCTGGCCATTCTGGTTCAATCCCAATCATGGCAGGACATCATCAAACTTTCCCAGGAAATCAAGGACTGGAAACTTTCGGCAAACCGGAAACGTCAATTCGAATACACCCTGGCCCTGGCCCATCAGAACCTGGGACAAACCGATCAAAGCCACCTCTTGTGGAAACAGCTGGCTGCCGATGTCGAACTTCCTGACGCCCAACGGGCCTATGCCCTGTATTTCATGGCCAAGCACGCCGAACAGGCACAGGATCTTCGCAACGAATACAACCTGGCCCACGAGGCCCTGTCCCTGTTTTTGAGTATGCCCGAACAGGATCTGCCCAAGATCCGGGATTGTCTGGACATGCTCATTCGGGTCACCTCAACGACCCGACGTCACCAGGAGGCCCTGAGCTGGGGACTGGAATGCGAAAAATACATGACCAAGGCCGATCCGTCCTGGCCGGCCCACATGTACACCCTTGCCAACCTGTTCAAATTGAATCAGGATAATGAGTCATGGAAAAATAAACTGGTGGCGATCACCAAGATGTATCCGGATTCCATCTACAGCAAGATGGCTGCCAGGGATCTGGAAGCGGATCAGCTGCAGGAAAAGCTGCAGCCCTTCAACTAAGGGGAGGAGACCATGGACAGACATCCCGTCGTAGCCGGTCAATTCTATCCCGACGATCCCCGCGCACTGCATCGTCAGCTCAACCAATACATGCCCCAAGGTACAGCTGCCTCCACCCGGCCGACCATCCTGGCCATGCTTCCCCATGCAGGCTATATCTATTCAGGAAGTGTGGCCGGGGAAACCGTGGCCAGAACCAGCCTTCACGAAACCATCATCCTGCTCGGTCCCAATCACACCGGTCAGGGAGCCCCCATTGGCCTCTGGCCTGACGGCTCCTGGCTCTTTCCTGGCGGCAGCCTTGCAGTGGACGCGGATCTGGCAGAGACCATCCTCCAGGCCAGTCCCCTCATCGCCGCCGACTACGCCTCCCACACGCGCGAACACTCCCTGGAAGTGCAGATCCCCTTTTTGCACGCCAAAAATCCGGACACACGCATCGTGCCCATCACCATTGCCGATCCTACGTTTGAAATCCTCGAAAAAGTGGGCATGGCCCTGGCCAGGGCCATCAGGACCGCAGCCAAACCGGTCAGCCTGGTGGTCAGTTCCGACATGAGCCATTACGTTTCCGCAAACACCGCACAAAAACTCGATGGCATGGCCATTGACCAGATCCAGGCCCTGGATCCCGAGGGCCTTTATGCCACCGTTCGCCACAACCACATCTCCATGTGCGGCGTCCTCCCCATGACTGCGGGGCTCATTGCTGCCCGCGAGCTGGGAGCCCGCAAGGCCTACCTGACCCGTTACGCCACTTCCGGAGACGTGAACGGAGAGTATGATCAGATTGTGGGATATGCGGGAATCATTGTCGAGTAATCAGCAGGATACAATCCATGAAAAAAGGCCCGCAAGCGGGCCTTTTTTCATGGATCTTATTTCATGGGAACATGTGCCGGGAAGCGATCCCCGACCTGCTCCCGCATCTACAACCCCTGCTTCATCTCAAAAGAGCGCACCGTGTTGATGAGCAATTGCGCGATGGTCATGGGACCAACCCCCCCGGGAACTGGGGTCATGGCCGCAACCTTGGACTCCAGGGCCTTGAAATCGCAATCACCAACCAGCCCGGCATCGGTCCTGTTGATGCCCACGTCCACCACAACAGCTCCATCCTTGACCATATCCCGGGTCACGAAAAGAGGACGTCCCACAGCCGCAAACACGAAATCCGCCGAACGAACCTCCTCGGCCAGATTGGCCGTCCGGGAATGACACACGGTCACGGTGGCGTTGCGCTGCAGCAGCATCAAGGCCAGGGGCTTGCCCACGATATTGCTCCGGCCGATGACCACGGCCTTCTTGCCGCTAACATCAAGTCCGTAACGATCAAGCAGGGTCATCACCCCGGCCGGGGTGCAGGACCTGAATCCCGGCAGCCCAAGAGTCAGACGGCCCACACTCACCGGGTGAAACCCGTCCACGTCCTTGTCCGGGTCAATGAGGTCAAGGCACCGATCGCTGTCCAATCCCTGAGGCACGGGGAGCTGCAACAAAATGCCGTGTACCGAATCGTCCTCATTGAGCTTCCGGATCAATCCCTCCAGCTCTTCCTGAGTGGTTGATGCCGGCAGTTTGTATCCCTTGGAAACAATACCCGCCTCGGCACAGGCCCGTTCCTTGTTGCGCACGTACACGGCCGAGGCCGGGTCTTCGCCAGCCAGAATGACCGCCAGTCCCGGAACCTTTCCGGTCGTACTCTTCAATATACCGACCTTTTCCCCCAGCTCCTTGCGAATGGCTGCGGCAGTCGCTTTTCCATCAAGCAGTATCATTATGCTATGCCTCTTCCTCTTCATCGTCGCCATACCATTCGGCTGCCATGGCCGGTCCGAAATACACGGCCTGGTCACCGAGTTCCTCTTCGATACGCAAAAGCTGGTTGTATTTGGCCAGCCGGTCACTGCGGCACAACGATCCCGACTTGATCTGTCCGGCGTTCACGCCCACGGCAAGATCGGCAATAAAGCTGTCCGAGGTCTCTCCGGAGCGATGGGAAATAACCGTGGTGTAAGAGGACTCCTTGGCCATCTCTATGGTATCCATGGTTTCGGTCAGGGTACCTATCTGATTGAGTTTGATGAGGATGGAATTGGCCACACCATGGATGATCCCGTGGCTCAATATGCCGGGATTGGTAACAAAAATATCGTCACCCACGATCTGGATGGTGTCCAGCTGATCGGTCATGTTCTGCCATCCTTCCCAATCGGATTCAGCCAAGCCGTCTTCCACGGAAACCAGGGGATATTTCCTGGTGTACTCCTCGTACATGTCAACGAGCTCCTGGGCAGAGACAACCTTGTTCTCCCCGGCCAGATGGTATTTCCCATCCCTGAAAAATTCCGAGGCAGCCGCATCAATGGCCAGAGAGATGTCCTTGCCCGGCTCGAACCCTGCGGCCTCAATGGCCCGGATAATGTATTCAAAGGCCTGGTCATGGCTCTTGAGATTGGGAGCGAACCCGCCTTCGTCACCCACGGCCGTTGTCAGCTTGTCCGCGGCCAGAATCTTTTTCAAGGCATGAAAGGTCTCGGCTCCCATGCGCAGGGCCTGGGCAAAATTCTCCGCACCCAGGGGCATGATCATGAATTCCTGAATATCCAGATTGTTGGGCGCGTGCACCCCGCCATTGATGATGTTCATCATGGGAACGGGCATAACCTTGGCGTTGACTCCCCCCAGATACTGATACAGGGGCATGTTCAGCTGACTGGCCATGGCACGGGCTGTGGCCAGAGAAACGCCGAGAATGGCGTTGGCTCCCAGGCGGCTCTTGTTTTCCGTGCCATCAAGCTCGATGAGCAACTGATCAAGCTCCACCTGACGTCTGGCATCCATGCCTTCCACATCCGGAGCAATCTCCTGGATGACGTTCTTGACCGCCTGCGCAACGCCTTTGCCCCCATAACGAGACTCGTCTCCGTCACGCAATTCCAGGGCTTCGCGGGTCCCGGTGGAGGCACCCGAAGGCACGGCCGCACGACCGACAACGCCCGACTCCAGACCAACTTCCACTTCAATGGTGGGATTGCCCCTGGAATCCAGGATTTCCCTTGCCCATACTGACTCGATATAACTCATGCCATCACTCCTCGTAGAAGGTTTTTTGTAAGAGAACACAAGAAACAGAATTTCTTTGCTTGCCAAGATCGCAGGATATGGGCGGTCGGCTCATGCCCGTCTCCCTCACGCACCGCTATTGCCGAGCACAACAGACAACAGGGTACATGCCCGGGCTCATCGCCCTTCCCCCTGTTCCCGGATCATGTCCCGATACGCCATGCGCAGGCCCTGCATGAGCAGATCGGGTTGGACATGATCAATACCCGAACAGACGGAAACGATCTTTTCGGCGAATCCACCCGTGGCCACGATCACGGCCCGATCATCCCCAAGACTTTTCTTGAGTCGATCCGTCAGCCCCTCGACCATGGCCGCGAATCCGTGGACAATGCCCTGATTCAGACTTGTTGCCGTATCCCGGCCGATCTCGACTTCCGAGCCCGTTGTCTCCAGACTGATCTGGGGCAGTTTGGCGGTTGTTGTTCCCAGGGCCCGCACCGAAGAGAGGACTCCCGGACAAATGAGCCCGCCGAGATAGGCATTGTCCTGCACACAGTCAAACGTGGTTGCCGTGCCGAAATCGATCAGGATCAGGGTCTTGTCCTCAAAGAGCCGACGTCCGGCAAAAGCCGCCACCAATCGGTCCGCCCCGACCTCCCGCGGTCTGGCGTAACGATTCTCAATGGCAAGGGGAATGTCGTGGGGAACAAAATAAATCGGGCAGGCAAAAAAACGTTGTGCAGCGCCGACAAGGATTCTGTCCAGGGGCGGGACAACCGAGGAAACCACCCAGGCCCGGACCTGGTCGGGCGCTATGGCGAAAAAGGAACACGCATCCCTTAGCAACAGTCCCAGAGAGTCGGACGTGTATTCCCGGGTCGGGACGACCAGGCTCTTTTCCACCCCGCGCAGGGAGGCAAGAGAGATTTTCATGTTCGTGTTGCCGAGATCAAAAAGAAACAAAGGATTTGTCATCACGCACATCCTGTTGACGCCATCACAAGGTCCGGGGAAGATGGAATGCCATTCAAACCAAACCCCTTGTCACTGCTACCGCCAGAGCCGTTCTCCGGGAAACCCGCCTTGTTGCGGCCACCAACATCTTTTTACCCTTTTCCCCCAAAAACTCAAGAACAGAGCCCATGAAAAAGGCGGCCAGCGGCCGCCTTGCGATTTCAATGTTCTCTCGGTCAGGCCCATGATGAAGCCACCGAGGGACAATGGTCCGTCAATCGTTTTCAAGGGTCGACGTATCCCCGACATCCTCACCCATTTCCTCGGCCTTGAGGATACGGCGCATGATCTTGCCGCTGCGGGTCTTGGGCAGTTTTTCCCTGATCTCGATACTCTTGACCACGGCAACAGGTCCGAGTTCCCTGCGGATATGATCCTTGAGCTGCTTGAGAAGCTCATCAGGATCTTCGGGGTCGTTATAGTCCTCATTGAGGATGACAAAGGCCTTGGCAACCTCGCCCTTGATGGAATCGGGCACGCCGATGACCGCGGCCTCGGCAACGGCCCGGTGAGCCACAAGAGCGCTTTCCAGCTCGGCCGTGCCAATGCGATGACCGGCGATGTTCAGGACGTCGTCGGAACGGCCCTGAATCCAGATGTATCCGTCTTCATCCTTGCGGGCCACGTCTCCGGCCAGATAGGCCCCCGGTACCTGACTCCAATAGGCTTCCTTGTACCGTTCGGGGTCCTTGTACAGACCAAGGAGCATGGACGGCCAGGGCCGTTTGAGAATGAGCTGTCCCCCCTTGCCCGGAGGAACGGGGTTGCCCTGTTCATCAACAACATCGGCCTCAATGCCGGGGAGCGGTTTGAACACCGACCCGGGTTTGAGCAGCGAGATGGGAAAGGGACAGATGATGAACGATCCGGTCTCGGTTTGCCACCAGGTATCAATGATCGGACACTCGGACCGGCCGATATTCTTGTAAAACCATACCCAGGCCTCGGGATTGATGGGCTCGCCCACCGAACCGAGCAACCGCAGGGTGCTCAGATCATGCATCTTGGGATATTGGGTGCCAAAACGCATGAGCATGCGGATGAGGGTCGGTGCGGTATAAAAGATGGTCACCCCGTACTTGGCAATCACATCCCACATGCGGTCGGCCTGGGGATACAGGGGATGGCCTTCATAAAGCACCGTGGTCGTTCCGGCCATGAGGGGGCCATAGACAACATAACTGTGGCCGGTGATCCACCCCACGTCAGCGGTACAACAGAAAATGTCCGTGGGCTTGATGTCAAAAACCCAGTTGAGACTCCGATGAACGCCGACCATGTACCCGCCATGACCATGCACAATTCCCTTGGGCTTGCCCGTGGTCCCGGAGCTGTACAGAAGAAAAAGCATGTCATTGGCATCCATGACCTCGGTGGGACACTCGGGGCTTTCCTGACGGACCAGGGCTTCATACCACAGATCCCTGGGTTCGTTCATTTCCACCTGGACGTTGGCCCGGTGAACCACCACCACGGTGTCCACGGAATCGCAGCCTTCCACAGCCTCGTCGATGACTTTCTTCAGGTTGATGGGCCGGCCGTTGCGATAAAAACCATCGGCCGTGATAACCAGCTTGGCCTGGGCATCGTTGATCCGCTCCCGAAGGGCCTTGGCGGAAAACCCGGCAAAGACCATGCAGTGGACCGCACCGATCTTGGCCACGGCAAGCATGGCAATGATCGTTTCAGGCAGGGGAGACATGTAGATGACAACCCGATCCCCTTTCTTGATGCCCAGGGAACGCAGGGCGTTGGCAAAACGGTTCACGGCCCTGTAGAGTTCATAGTAGGTGAATTTCTGGGTGTCTCCGGTCTCACCTTCCCAAATCAGGGCGAGTTTGTTCTTGTTGGCAGTGGTGATATGCCTGTCCAGGGCATTGTACACGATGTTGCACTTGGCCCCGGGAAACCACCTGTAAAAAGGCGGGTTGGAATCGTCGAGAACCTGATTCCACTTGCGAAACCAGTCCAGCTCCCTGGCGGCATCTTCCCAATAGCTCAAATAATCGTCATTGCCATTCCTGACGGCGGCATCATATTCTTGGGGATTGACATTTGCCTCGATAACCAGTTGCGGCAGCGGTCTGAAAACGCGTTCTTCCTGAAGCAGGGAGTCCAGTGCGCCGTTATGTTCCATGATATCCTCCTTGGTCGTGCCGGTGGATCAGCACTTCGTAAATGGGGGAGATTGAAATTGTCGAATGGTGTTCATCCTTGCCAGAGGATCTTGATCATTAATAAAGCTTGTGGCCCATTTTTCCCGACATGTAGATGAATAATCGGCTAAAGGCGGGCTGTCTGGGGTAAACGGTTGGACGGATCAAAACGGAAAAAAGGAACTCACGCCACGTTGCAGGGTCCATTTTTGTCAAAATCCAACCTTGCACCGACCCCAAAAAACCGCACAAGGGGCAAAATCGTCCCTCCATGCTCACCCGCCCATCCCGCAACGTCCTGCCACGACCTGCAAACAGCACGCATAACGCCAAGTCCTCCGGGCATGTCTTCTCCTTTGCAGCAAGGCCTCCCCCAAACAAAACAGGGAAACAGGAGGTTGCTCCCGTTTCCCGCAGACTGGAACCTCAAGCGGCCCCGCAAACAGGGGGAGAAGGTGCCGGGGCAGATGGCGTTAGAGATTGAGGAGCTGCTTGAGTTCACCAATGCGCCGGCGACTGATGGGCAACTCGATCTTTTTGCGGCCTGCCGTACGAAGCATGAAATTGCTGCCGGGCATGGAGGCGATTTCCGTGACCATTTCCAAATTGACCAGATATTTGCGATGAACCCGGAAAAACCGATGTTTTCTGAGTCGTTCTTCCAGATTCTTGAGCCGGTAGGAGGTCAAAAACTTGTCCCCGGAGGTATGCACATAGCTGTAATCCTCGTAGGCCTCGATGAAAACAATCTGGCTGTAGGGAATGAGCAGCAGTCGTCCATCCTGGTTGATGGGCAGTTTTTCGATCTCCACGGGCCTGGCCTGCCTCCGGTCCCATGCCTTGCGCAGGGCTTCAAGAAAGAGTTCTTCCTCTTTTTCGCCCAAAGCCAGTTGCAGGGTTTCCTCTTCTCCCCGTGATCTGGCCTGCAGGGGAACGGCCACCCCGCGGCCCTGTTCACGATGCGGAGGAAGGACCAGCGCGGCCCGTTGAATGGATCGACCAAGTCGTTCAACCGTGGCGGGCCAGAGCAGATAGTCCGTGGCGCCGAGTTCAAAACCCTTGAAGGCAAGGGATTCGTCCTTGGCCAGGAAAATGAGTATGGGCGCTGTTTTTCGTTGACCAAGGATTTGGGCCATTTCAATTCCGCTTACCCCGCCGGCCAGTTCCGTGCCGAGGAAAAAGACATCATAGGGAATTGATTCCAGCATTTCCAGAGCCTCGAACGAGGAAACAGCTTCCCCGAGGATCTTGACTCCCTTGACCTCGGCAAGCTTCTTCCGAAGTTCGGTACGGATATCAGGGTCCTGATGCACAAGCAGGCATGTAAGTTTTTTCATGGGCCGGTCCACGGTCGTTGTGGTACGAAAGAAATGTCAGGGCCGGAAAAGGCAGACTGCGATCATTTCACGGGAACGTACAGGGAATCACGATCGTGTGCAAGGTTCGGAAAAATAAACGTTCTTTTGACATCCTGACACATTTCGCAGCGGGATTAAGGTGGAAGATTGCCCTGATCACGCAACAAGGGGTCAACCCGGTATCACAAGCGAAAACGGTCGGGTGAGACTTTTTTTGGATTCCACCCATTATTTTTTCAATTTCTTCGTCGCAAGGACTAGCATTTTTTCCGAACATGGGATACGAACCTCATAAATTTTCTGCACATAATTCTGCCTGACCTATTTGGTTTTCATATAAATCAGGATCAAAGCCCATGACATGATGATCCTGATTCTGGCGATAAGCGATATTTCAATACCATTAGCACCAAATCAACTGGCTAAGGGGGTAAACTATGGCACAAGAGAAAGTTGGTGCAGTCATGGTTGTCGGTGGCGGTATTGCCGGCATCCAAGCGGCCTTGGACCTGGCTGACACCGGTTACTACGTGTACCTGATCGAGAAGACGTCTGCCATCGGCGGGGCAATGGCCCAGCTCGATAAGACCTTCCCGACCAATGACTGCGCGATGTGAATACTCTCACCGAAACTGGTAGAGTGCGGTCGGCACTTGAACATCAAACTCCTCACTCTTAGTGAGGTACAGAAGATTGAAGGCGAAGCTGGTAATTTCACCGTAACCGTCAAGGAAAACCCGCGCTATGTCGATGTCGACAAATGTATTGCCTGTGGCATGTGCGCGGAAAAATGCCCCAAGAAGGTCTCCAACGAATTCGACGGTGGGCTGAGCAAACGCAAAGCCGCCTACATCCCGTACGGTCAGGCCGTACCCCTGAAATACGCTCTTGATCCCGAAAACTGTATCTTCATACAGAAAGGCAAATGCCGGGCCTGTGAAAAATTCTGTCCCGCAGACGCCATCAATTTCGCGGACACGGAAAAAATCCACGAAATCCAGGTCGGTTCCATCATCACGGCCCCGGGTTTCAAGGCTTTTGACCCCTCCATGTTCGACACCTACGATTACGCCCAGCTGCCCGACGTAGTCACCAGTCTCGAATACGAACGCCTCCTGGCTGCTGGCGGCCCGTGCATGGGCCACCTGGAACGCCCGTCGGACAATACCGTACCCAAAAAGGTCGGTTGGCTGCAGTGCGTGGGCTCCCGTAACATCAACAAGTGTGACAACGGCTACTGCTCCAGCGTCTGCTGTATGTATGCCCTCAAGCAGGCCATGGTTTCGGCCGAGCACGCCGACGGCGCCGATCTGGACCTGTCCATTTTCTACATGGACATGCGAACCCACGGCAAAGAATTCGACAAATACCTGGAAAAGGCCAAGGAAGAAGGCATCCGCTTTATTCCGGATCGCGTCCACACCATCTATCCCGGCCCCGACAACAAGGGTGTCATAGTCGAGTACATGGACACAACCACGGGTGAACGGGTCAAGGAAGCATTCGATCTCTTTGTTCTTTCCGTCGGTCTGCAGACCGGACCGGCCGCTCTGGACATGGCCCAGAACATGGGCATCAAGCTCGACAAGTACAATTTTGCCGAGACCACCAGCTTCAATCCTGTGGCCACCTCCAAGGACGGCATCTTTGCTGCCGGCGCATTCCAGGGCCCCAAGGATATCCCCCAGTCCGTGACCGAGGCGTCGTCCGCAGCCATGGAAGCAGCCGCCAATCTGCATTCCGTACGCGGCACCATGACCCAGGACAAAACATTTCCCACTGAAATCGACGTAGCCGGCCAGGAGCCGAGAATCGGTGTTTTTGTCTGCTCATGCGGTATTAACATCGCCGGGACCGTGGACGTGGAGGCTGTTGCCGAATACGCCAAGACCCTCCCGGGTGTTGTCTACGTCAAAAACAACATGTTCACCTGCTCTCAGGACACTCAGGTCCTCATGGCCAACGAGATCAAGGAGCAGCAGCTCAATCGTGTTGTCGTGGCAGCATGTACGCCCAGGACCCATGAACCCCTGTTCCAGGAAACCCTGAAGGAAGCCGGCCTCAACGAATATCTGTTCGAGATGGCCAACATTAGGAACCAGAACAGCTGGGTCCACATGAAGGAAAAGGAAAAAGCCACGGAAAAGGCCAAGGATCAGGTTCGCATGGCCGTGGTCAAGGCGGGCATGCTTGCTCCCCTGGATCATCTCTCCGTGGGCGTCAATCAGACCGCTCTGGTCGTTGGTGGCGGTGTTTCCGGCATGAAAACGGCTCTTGGCATAGCCGATCAGGGTTTCGAGACCATGCTCATTGAAAAGACCGACACCCTGGGTGGCAACGCCCTGCTCCTCAACAAGACCTGGAGGGGTGAACCCATCAGGCCCTATGTCGAGGATCTCATCGCCAAGGTCGAGGCCCATCCCAACATCAAGATATTCAAAAACACCACCCTCAAGAGCAACAAGGGTTCGGTGGGCAACTTTGTCACCGAAATCGACGTGGCCGGAGAAACCAAGGCCATCAAGTACGGCATTGCCGTTGTCTGTACGGGTGCCTCCGAATACAAGCCTGACGAGTATCTGTACGGCAAGGACGAACGGGTCATGACCCACCTGGAATTCGACAAGGAACTCCAGGAAAACATGCCCGTTGTTTCCAAGGCCAAGGGAGCCGTGTTCATCCAGTGCGTGGGCTCACGCTGTCCCGAACGCCCCTACTGCAGCAAGACCTGCTGTACCCACACCATGGAATCGGCCATAGACCTGAAAAAGGCCAATCCGGACATGCCCGTGTTCGTCATCTATCGGGATATCCGAACCTACGGCGAACGGGAGGACCTGTACCTCGAAGCCAGGGAACTCGGAGTCATCTTTGTCCGCTATACACTGGAGAACAAGCCTCAGGTCACCCGTGAAGGCGATGACCTCGTGGTCCTGGTCAACGATCCCATCTCCGGCAAGACTCTGGACATCCGGCCGAGCTATCTTGTTCTGGCCACCGCCATCGTGCCCAACAAAAGTGACGAACTGGTTGAGCTCTACAAATGCGGCCTCAACGAAGACGGTTTCATCATGGAGGCCCATCCCAAGCTCCGTCCCGTGGACATGACTGTTGACGGCATGTTTGTTGCCGGGCTGTGCCACTATCCCAAGCCCATTGACGAGGCCATTGCCCAGGCTCAGGCTGCGGTCTCACGGGCGTCCGTGGTCCTGTCCAAGTCCGAGATGCCCCTTGATTCCATCAAGTCCTATCCCACGGAAAACTGTGATGGTTGTGCACTGTGCGTGGATACCTGTCCCTACGGCGCCATATCCATGGTTACCTATACCAACGAGGACGGGGAAGAAAGACGGCACATCGAAACCAATGCATCCCTGTGCAAAGGGTGCGGTATTTGTGAAGCCACCTGTCCCAAAAAGGGCGTCTATGTCCACGGCTTCACCACGGAACAGCTCAGGGCACAGGTCATGGCTGCCCTGGAGGATATATAACGCACTTTGGCCGCGAGATCCCGGATTGAACACGGGATCTCGCGCACCAAAAGCCATAAACAAGGAGATGTTTCAATGGCAGACAATTTCGAGCCTGTAATCATCGGATTCCTCTGTAACTGGTGTGCATATGCCGGTGCAGACCTGGCGGGAGTCTCCAGGCTGCAATATCCCCCGAACATGCGCGCCATCAGGGTCATGTGCTCCGGCATGGTTCATCCCAACCTCGTTGTCGATGCTCTGGAAAAGGGAGCCGACGGCGTCATCATCATGGGCTGACACCTCGGTGAATGTCATTACCTGGATGGTAATCACAAAGCACTGGCTAGGGCAAACGCCATCAATCTGGTCCTCGAAGATCTCGGCATCGACCCCGAAAGGTTTGCGATCGAATGGGTTTCTGGGGCTGAGGCTCCCAAGTTCCAGAAGGTCGTCACGGAGTTTACGGAAAAAATCCGCACTCTTGGTCCCAATCCTGTTCGGCTGAAAAAGAAACGGGCCTTCAGCGCCTAACGATGTCAGGGTGAATCATGCACTGATTCAACCCATGGAGGTATAGAGATATGGCCAAAGTAACTGTTGCCGAGGAATGGCTCAACTCATGCTCCGGGTGTGAGATAGCCACTCTGAATATCGGTGATGTCCTGGTTGATCTCCTGGTCAACAACCTGGAGTTTGTCCACATCCCGGTCATCATGGATCATAAATACTTCGGGCAGACCGGTGAAGAAACCGAGATGAACATTCCCGAAGCTGTTGTTGGTATTATTTCCGGCAGCGTTCGCAACGAGGAACACGTTGAGGTCGCCAAGGAAATGCGCAAAAAATGCCAGATCCTAATCGCCTTGGGCACATGTGCCACAGATGGTGGTATCCCCGCCCTGATCAACATGTACGACAACGACGAACTGAACCAGTTCGTGTACAAGGATTCTCCCACTACAGATCCCGGAGAACCCCCGACCAAGAATATCCCGCCCTTGCTGGACAAGTGCTACGCCCTGGACGAAGTTGTGGACGTGGACATCTATCTTCCCGGCTGTCCTCCGCATCCTGACTGGATAACGGCCGCAGTCCTGGCCCTGCTTGAAGGCAAAACTGAATTCGCCATGCCTGAACGGTCCGTATGCGATACCTGCCCGACCATCAAACAGGGCAAAAAGGGATTGCCAGACATCAAGCGCATGCTCCAGAGCCCGGTATTCGATCCGGACAAGCCCATTGACGACATGCGCTGCCTGTTGGAACAGGGTTTTCTCTGCCTCGGGCCGGTCACCCGCGCAGGCTGTGGCGGCAAAAGCGGCAACCCTCGGTGCATCAGCACACGTATGCCCTGCCGAGGCTGCTATGGACCCATCCGCAAGGGTGCCAAGCCCATTGTCGACTATATGGGCGCCCTGGCTTCCAACGGTTTTGATCCCTCGACCATGCCGGACCGTCGTGGGTATCTGGCCCGGTTCTGCGGCGCACACAACATGCTGAAAAAACTAGGTTAGGAGGAGATAATGGGTAAGACATTAAATATAGCCCCGGTCTCCCGCATTGAGGGTCACGCGAGCGTCACCATCCAGCTCGATGACAGCGGCAATGTGGAAGATGCAAGACTTCATGTCTTGTCCCTCAGGGGATTTGAAAAATTCGTGGTCGGCCGTCCCGTTGAAGAGGTCTGCCGGATCGTCAACCGCATCTGCGGTATCTGTCCCTGGCAGCATCACCTGGCCTCCAACAAGGCTGCTGACCAGTGTCTCGGCGTAACACCGCCTCCCACAGGCCGGAAACTCCGTGAACTCTGCCAGATGCTGGCCTATATCCCGGACAAGATCCTTCACTTCTACTTTCTGGCCGCTCCGGATTTCGTCCTCGGTCCTGACGCCGACTATTCCGTGCGGAACGTTGTGGGTATTGTGGGCGCCGCTCCGGACCTGGCCAAGAAAGTCGTGCACATGCGCTACAAGTCCCAGATGATGCTCGAAAAATTCGCCGGCAAGGTCATCCATCCCATGGCCGCTGTTGTGGGCGGATACTCCCGGCCCATGCTGGAAGAAGAGCGCAAGGAACTTCTCCAGGGTGTTCTGGAATTCAAGGATTTCGCCCTGTTCACCATGAAATTCGCCCGGGAAGAGGTCTTCCCCAAATACCTGGACGCGGTAAAAACCCTGGGTGTTTTCCCTTCCGGGTACATAGGAACCGTGGACAAGGAAGGCGCACTGCAGCTCTATGATGGTGAACTCCGTCTCCAGAGCGCTGACGGCAAGATCGAACAGTTCCCGTACAGCGAGTACAAGAACCACATCGGCGAGCATATCGAGGACTGGAGCTATCTCAAGTTCCCCTACGCCAAGAACTGGGGCCAGCTGAAACTCGATGAAAACGACCCCGTGGGTGTCTACCGGTCCAATTGTCTGGCACGTATCAATGTCTGTGACAAGATGGCCACTCCCCTGGCTCAGGAAGAGCTGGAAATCTTCCGCAAGAGCTTTGGTCGCCCCGCGCACCTGACCCTGCTCTACAACTGGGCACGTCTGATCGAGCTGGTCTACTGTGCAGAACGCGCCGAGGAGCTCCTGAACGATCCCGAGATCACCGGAAGAGACATCCGGGCAACCAACATCGAACCCAAGGCTGGTGAAGGGTTCGGTTGTGTGGAAGCACCTCGCGGAACCCTCATCCACAATTACAAGACCGATGAAAACGGCATGGTCACCATGGCCAACCTCATTGTTGGTACGACCCACAACAATGCGGCCATGAACCTGTCAGTCAAGCAGGCCGCCAAGGCGGTCATAAAGGACGGCAAATACGACCAGGGCATCCTGAACAGGATCGAGATGGCCGTACGCGCCTATGACCCGTGAATGAGCTGCGCTACTCACCGCCTGGATGGCGGTATTGCCATGGAAGTCAAGATCCAGGACAGGGAAGGCAACACCCTGGATACCATGAAACGCTAGATTAGACAGCCGTACACAAATGGATTAAGAAGGCCGTTGCCCCCAAGCGGGCAGCGGCCTTTTTGGGTAACGCTCGTCCCGACACGGGACAAGATGAGGAGATAGTACATGGATTGGTCAAAAATGTTCAATTCCCGCGTGGTTGTTTTCGGGTGCGGGAATGTGCTGTATGCCGACGACGGTATTGGGCCGGCATTGATCGCCGCGCTGGAAAAGGACCCGGATGTGCCGGATGATGTGGCCCTGCTGGACGTGGGAACCTCCATCAGGGGCCTGCTCTTCGACATGGTCCTCAGCGATAAGCTTCCCGAACGGGTCGTCGTGGTCGACGCGGTCACCCAGAGCGATCGGGAGCCAGGCGAAATTTTCGAGATCGACGTGGACCAGATGGACCCCAAAAAAATCTCGGATTTCACCCTGCACCAATTTCCGACCACCAACCTGCTCAAGGAACTCAGGGACAGCACCGGGATTGATCTCAAGATTCTCGTTGTTCAAAGCGCCTATATTCCCGAGGCCATGGAAGAAGGCCTCAGCCCGACCCTTCAGGCCAAGCTTCCCGAGCTCATGGCCAAGGTCAAAACCTATTTCTGATAAACGAAAACGTGCCGAGGGAGGACCCAACGTTTATCTGCCTCCGATCCCTCCCACCGCACGCATATCCGGGGGCACCTTGCATGAGGTGCCTTCCCTGATTTTGCATCTCCCAATGGACAGTCAATCCCTGTCCGTTGGACCGAGTAGAACTCTTACCGATTCTTTCCAGGCACATCAGATGCCACGGACACCTGCATGACCGACATTACGACAATTCGCAATTTCAGCATCATCGCCCATATCGACCACGGCAAGTCCACCCTGGCTGACCGGATCATGGAACTGACCGGCCTCATTGCCGAACGGGACAAGAAGGACCAGTACCTGGACAGGATGGAGCTGGAGCAGGAGCGAGGTATCACCATCAAGTCGCAAACCGTCCGGATTCCCTATACCGCTCCCGACGGATCAAAGTATATTCTGAACCTCATTGACACACCAGGGCACGTGGATTTCAGCTACGAAGTCTCCCGCAGCCTGGCGGCCTGTGACGGGGCTCTTCTTGTGGTGGACGCCACCCAGGGAGTCGAGGCTCAGACCCTGGCCAATGTGTATCTGGCCCTCGACCATGACCTGGACGTGCTTCCCGTCCTCAACAAGATTGACCTGCCCAGCGCCCATCCCGAAGAAGTCTGCCAGGAGATCGAAGAAGCCATTGGCCTGGACTGTGGCGACCCCATCCTGGTGAGCGCCAAGACAGGTGAAGGGGTAAAGGAGCTTCTCCAGCGATTGGTCCGTGAAATCCCCTCTCCCAAGGGTGATCCCCATCAACCCCTGAAGGCTTTGATCTTTGATTCCTGGTACGACTCCTATCAGGGGGTCGTGGTTTTGTTTCGCATCCTTGAGGGAACCATCAAAAATCGCCAGCCCATCAGGATGTACTCCACGGGCAAGGATTTCGAGGTCACCCGACTGGGTGTTTTCTCTCCTGAACCAACGGACATTGAGGAACTCGGACCTGGCGAGGTTGGTTTCTTGTGCGCCAGCATCAAGGAACTGGACGAGGCCCGCGTGGGTGATACCATTACCCATCCCAAAAACCCGACCCAGGAACCTTTCCCGGGATTCAAGACCGTCAAGCCCATGGTCTTTTGCGGACTGTATCCGGTGGAACCGGCCGAATACAGCGTTCTGCAATCGGCTCTTGAAAAACTCCAGCTGAACGATGCGGCCTTTGCCTACGAGGCCGAAACCTCCCAGGCCCTTGGATTTGGTTTCAGAGCGGGTTTTCTGGGGCTACTCCACATGGAGATCATCCAGGAACGTCTGGAACGCGAATTCGGGGCGAATCTCATTGCCACAGCGCCGTCGGTGATATACGAGATCCACAAGACCAACGGCGAGGTCTTTGAAATCGACAACCCGAGCAAGCTGCCGAGTC
Organism: Desulfoplanes formicivorans; assembly: GCF_001748225.1. Lineage (NCBI taxonomy): Bacteria > Pseudomonadati > Thermodesulfobacteriota > Desulfovibrionia > Desulfovibrionales > Desulfoplanaceae > Desulfoplanes > Desulfoplanes formicivorans. Next base: position 130,926 of record NZ_BDFE01000008.1, on the reverse strand, counting down.
CCGGCGAAATCGACACGATCAACGAGCCTTACGTCCGCATGGAGATCCACGTACCCAACGAGTATGTGGGCAACGTGTTCAAACTCTGTGAGGAGAAACGGGGAACTCAAAAGGACCTCAAATACCTCACGGCCAACAGAGTCATCATCACTTATGAGCTGCCCTTTTCCGAAATCGTGTACGATTTTTTCGACCGACTCAAATCCATGACCAGGGGATTCGCCTCCCTTGATTACGAAATCGTCGATTACAGGCCCTCGGACCTGGTTAAGCTGGATATCCTCATCAACGGTGATCCTGTTGATGCCATGTCCTGTATCGTCCATCGGGACAATGCCTATTACCGGGGACGTGCCCTGGCGTTGAAACTCAAACGGCTCATTCCCAGGCAGCTCTTCGAGGTCGTTATCCAGGCAGCCATTGGCAGCAAAATCATCGCCAAGGAACGCAACGCGCCCTTGCGCAAGAACGTTACCGCCAAATGCTATGGCGGGGACATCACTCGAAAGCGCAAACTTCTGGAGAAACAAAAGGAAGGCAAGCGGCGCATGAAACGCATGGGCAGTGTTGAAATTCCCCAGGAAGCCTTTCTGGCCGCCATGCAGGTGGATGACGGCAAATAGCCCATTCACGAACCACATCCAACATCCAATATCAGGACCGACTCATGGAACCACGCTGGCAAACCATCTTGAAAGAGTACGCCGAAGCACTTATCATCGCCTTTATTCTGGCCTTCATCATCAGATCTTTCGTGGTCCAGGCCTTTAAAATCCCCTCGGGGTCCATGCTCCAGACCCTGCAGATAGGGGATCATCTCCTGGTCAACAAGTTTATATACGGCATCAGGATTCCCTTTACCGATATTGTCCTGGCCCGTTTTTCCGACCCCCAGTTCAAGGATATCATTGTGTTCGAATTTCCTGAAGATCCTTCCAAGGATTTTATCAAGCGCGTCATTGGAACCCCCGGCGACGTTTTGGAAATGCGCAACAAGGTTCTCTACCGAAACGGGGAAAGGCTGAACGAACCGTATGTCCAACACGTGCAAAACGACTTCAGCCCGGTCCGGGACAATTTTGGTCCCATCACCGTTCCTGCCGACAAATATTTTGTCATGGGAGACAATCGTGATGAATCCTATGACTCCCGATTCTGGGGATACGTGGACCGGGACAAAATAGAAGGAAAAGCCATGATCCTGTACTGGTCCTGGGAAGGATTCTCAAATATTCGCTGGAACCGGATCGGCAAAATGGTCGAGTAGCTCATGATCGCCAGGGTTGAAACAACAGCCCTTTTGGGCATAGACGCTTTTACGGTCGACCTTGAGGTGGACCTGGCCAGAAGCGGCATGCCAGCCTTCTGCATGGTCGGTCTTGCCGAAGGAGCCGTGCGCGAGAGCAAGGAACGGGTTTTTTCCGCCCTCAAGAACAGCGGCTTCAAGCTGCCGCCATCGCGAATTACCGTCAATCTCGCACCGGCAGACGTGCGCAAGGAAGGAAGTGGTTATGACCTGCCCCTGGCTCTCGGCCTTTTGGCCGGTGCAGGTGAAATCCCTGAACATGCGCTGCGAGGATACTACATGGCGGGTGAGCTTTCCCTGAGTGGTGAGCTCCGGCCGGTCACAGGCATCCTGCCCATGGCCATCAAGGCTCGGGACATGCAGGCCAAGGCCCTGTTCGTTCCCCGGCAAAACGCGGCTGAAGCCGCCGTGGTCAAGGGGCTGACGGTTTTACCCCTGGATTCCCTGTCCCAGTCCATCCGGTTTTTCCTGGGTGAAACAACCATTGAACCGGCAAGCAGCGACCTCGATTCCCTCTGGGCCCTGCGTGAAGAGCATCACGTGGACTTTTCAGAGGTCAAGGGCCAGGAACATGCCAAACGGGCCATTGAAATCGCAGCAGCAGGCGCGCACAATCTCCTGTTTCTCGGACCTCCCGGCAGCGGCAAGACCATGCTGGCCAAGCGCATTCCCACGGTTCTTCCTCCCCTTGGATTTGACGAGGCCCTGGAAGTGACCAAAATCTACAGTGTGGCGGGTCATCTCAAATCAGACCCCATGATTGTATCTCGCCCCTTTAGATCTCCCCACCACACCATTTCCGACGCAGGACTCATTGGCGGCGGTCAGTACCCCAAACCCGGTGAAGTCTCCCTGGCCCATCGGGGCGTCCTCTTTCTGGACGAATTGCCCGAATTCAAAAAACACGTTCTCGAAGTACTCAGGCAGCCCCTTGAAGACGGCCATGTCACCATTTCCCGCGCAGCAGTCTCTTTGTCCTACCCGGCCGACTTCATGCTCGTTGCAGCCATGAATCCCTGCCCATGTGGCTACCTGGGCGATGAACGGCATCCCTGCATCTGCACCCCGAGCCAGATTCAGCGATACAGATCCCGTCTCTCCGGTCCACTTCTGGATCGCATCGACCTGCAGGTGGAGGTCCCGGCCGTACCATACAAGGAACTTCGTCAAAATACAGGTTCGCTTGATTCGGCCACCATGCGCACCCGCATTGGGGCAGCACGGGCTATCCAGGCCCATCGCTATCAGGACACCCCCCTGCTGACCAATGCCCAACTTTCCGGCAAATGGCTCCAGCAGTTCTGCCCGTTGGGAGACACTGAACACGCATTTCTCGAATCCGCTGTCAAACGACTGGGTCTTTCTGCCCGGGCATTCACACGCATTCTTCGCATCGCCCGAACCATTGCCGATCTCTCGGGCGACCACGCCATCAACATCCATCACCTGGCCGAAGCGATCAACTACCGCTCCCTTGACCGCCAAAACGAATCATTCTGATTCGTGTAGCAAACCGGTCCATCTCAACTTTCCAGGACGAGCTCACACACCGCCCTGCAGGGTTTTCGTGTCGGCTTCCCCGCACACACGCCACTCCCTGGCACAACTTCATGTACACGCCTCACCCTGCTTTATCCGACCCTACCAAGTCGTCATCTGCCCACGTGCCGACAAGACAAGTGGTTACACGCTTCTGGGCGAATCTGACGGTTATGGCATCCCCGATCGCTTGCCTTCACTTTGTTGAACGTGTCTGCATGGCGGATCATCAGAACATTTCACAAAAACAAGCGGTCATCACCATCAATGCAAACAGTCTGCAAGTGCATCCATCTTCTTTGAAAACACCAATAAATGCGTTCACATGCCTTTCCCAAATTTTTTCTGGATTTAATCTTGCGCTTACGATATAGGCATCCACATTTCCTACTGTCATGCTTTCATGTCCAACCCATTTTATGCAAGGAGGAAATCAATGCCATCAATCAAATGCAGAATCGCGGCCCTGTTTCTGGTATTCTCATTGATGTATGTCGGCCTGGGAACGGGCTTGTGCATGGACAAGGTCAACATCAACACGGCCACGGAACAGCAATTGGCTGATCTGCCCGGAATAGGACCGGCCATCGCCAAACGGATCGTGACCTATCGCAAGGATCACCCCTTCAAACAGATTGAAGACATCATGCAGGTCAAGGGAATCGGCCCCAAAATCTTTCAAAAGATCAAGGGGCTGATCAAGGTTTGACAGCTTCATGGTGCAACGCCTAACACAAGCGATCCCATCTGGTGGGATCGCTTGTGTTGCTTAACCTCCAATCATCGGGCACCAACATGATGACAATCGTTCAAAAACGTCAAAAAAAACTCGCCCTCACGCTGCAACACCACAATCTCAAGGCGTTGCTTGTCACCCATGCAGCCAACCGCTTTTATCTTTCCGGTTTCGAGCTCCACGATCCCCAGTGCAATGAGAGTTCGGGATGTATCCTGATGACCTCCGAAGGAGAAGCCTGGCTGTTTACGGATGGCCGGTACAAGGACGCGGCCGCCAGGATCTGGCCCCAGGATCGCATCTTCATTTATTCGGGGAACAAGGACGAGCACATGGCAACCTGGCTCCGCGACAGGGGCATCCGTACTCTGGGCATTGAAGCCGGGTCCATGTCGGTTGCCCAGTACAAGGCTCTTGGCAAAAGCCTGGACCTCATCCCCACCAGGAATCTGGTGGAAGAGCTCAGGACCATCAAGGATGCCACAGAAATACAAGCCCTTAAAAACAGCTGTGCATTGAATCACAAGGTCCTTGCACAGATTGAGCCCCTTCTCGCCCCGGGCATGGCCGAGGCCTCCCTGGCCTGGAAAATCGAACAATTGTTCAGGGAACAGGGTGCCTCGGAACTCAGTTTCGAAACCATTGCAGCCGTCGGTCCCAACAGCGCTCTGCCCCACGCTGTTCCGGGGGAAACAGTTATCACCGACAACTGCCCGGTCCTTGTGGATACGGGATGCCGCCTGGACAGCTATTGTTCGGATCAGACAAGGACTTTCTGGGTCGGTGAACATCCGACATCGATTTTTCAAGAGACTCTCAAACACGTTCAGGAGGCCCAACGCCTTGCCATAGAGCACTATCTGCCCGGGAAAGCCATCAAGGATGCCGACCAGGCAGCAAGAAACTATTTTGCCAAACATGGTCTGGATAATCATTTCACCCATTCCCTGGGGCATGGTGTAGGCCTTGAAACCCATGAACCGCCGGCAGTGGGACCACGATCACAGGCCGTTTTCAAACCCGGGATGGTCGTCACGGCGGAGCCCGGGCTGTACTATCCCCAATGGGGCGGCGTCAGGTGGGAACATATGGTTGTCATAACGGAGAACGGCCATGAAATCCTCTGAAACCGCTCACCTCGGGAAGGATACCCGGACAACGCGATCCCACCCCAATCCCCGGTGCTGGTCCGCCCATCTGTATGTGGAACTCCCTCGAACCGACATTGCGCTGTTCAAGTTCATTCTTGAGTCTTGCGACAATTTGGCGTACCTGTCGGTACTGGACAAGTACAGGGCATTGGTCCGCATCACCTTTGCCGAGGACATGCGTGAAACAGTGGTATCCCTTGTGCAATCATTGGAAGATACAGTAGCCATACGCAGCTGCTTCTCTATCTCTCCCTAGAATCGTTCCGTCATCATCCACCAGGATTTCGCCTCGCTCATGCACGCCGCACACAGCAACCCTGCCACACATTCTGCACCAGCCCCTGCCATTGAATCGTTTCCAGAGGGGGCAACCCTCTTTGCTGCTGGTGAAACCGCCCTGCGTTTTTATATCCTGCTGGGGGGCAGTGTTGCGTTGACCAAAGGCAATGGACCTCCCGTGCATCTTCGTGGACGTCATGCCTTTGGCATTGAGGGCATCATCAATCCATCGGGGACCCACCCCTGCACGGCCATTGCTCTGGAACCCTGCCGCGTGGCCACCTATCAGGCCGACATGGTTGATGACCTCCTGCAAAATTCTCCGCGTACACTCCAGCTCATTCTGAAAGGACTGGCCCATGTCCTGGAGGCAAGCTGGGCCCGACTCGACAAGACCCATCCAGGACAGATGCAGACCCAATTCGTGGGAAAGATACAAACCATGGGTCCTGGTCAATGGGTCATGCAGGATGGCGAAATGAGCACGGAAATCTACCGGATCATTTCCACCGACAAGGGCCTTGAAGTCGTCAAGAACGGCAATCAGCTGGCCGTGATCACGGAACCCGGAGAGATATTCGGCGAGATGGCATTTCTGCTCAATGAGGGAAGAACCGCTGGCATACGCTCCCTGGGCAACTCGGTGCTTGAAGTCTATTCCCCCGAGCAGCTGATCTCCATGCTTGCCGACTACCCCGACTTTTCACTGCGTCTGGTAACAACCCTGGCCCAGCGCCTTGCCAAAACCAGCCGGGAACTGGCCGAGATCAAGGGCTCCATGCCAACCAGCGCACCCAGCAAATAACTGTTTTTCAGAAGACTGTCTGCCGGCCTGCTCCCTGTCCGCATCAACCAGCAGGCCGATACGTGCCGGACAGACCGTTTACAGACAAAGCATCACGCAAGGAGCTTTACGTGAAAGACGACAAAGGACTTTATTACTATCCCGATCCCATGAACAAACAGGAACGCATGTACGTACGCGAGAATGATGGCGTCATCGAGTTCAGACTCTGGAGCAGCCGCAGTCCCGAGGTCTGGGAACGCCACGGTTGGCTGGACATGAGCATCATCCAGCGTGCCGCAGAAATACAGAAACAACGTGGCGGCAAGGCCCCCCTGGCAATCTACGACATGGATTCCGCCACCTTTTTGCTCAAAAACGACAAATAAGTATCCACAGCCCAGCATGCGTACCAGGCAGATTGGTGCAAACGGGACATAAAGAACCCCTGCAATCATAATTGCAGGGGTTTTTTATGTCATAAGGATGGATTGTCCTAAAACCGGACAACCACCTTTTTTTGTACCCCTTTGCGCATCACCTGGAAGACAAGATCTCTGTTTTCCTTGGCAGCGGGCAGGGCAACCTTGTGCAGATCAAGGGCGCTTGTGATACGCCGGTCGCCAACCAGGACCAGCACATCGCCCGGCTCAAAGCCTGCATTGGCGGCTCTGGAATCGGGCATCACCCCTCTGACCACAAGCATATCATCCCGGATGTCCAGCACGAGTCCCAAACGGCTGCTCCCGGCCGATGGACAGAAATAGAAATAATCGGCTTGTTGAGGGGTCATATCCGCCTTGTCCCGTGCTGGCATGACCGAAATCAAAGACGCATCCGGATCAAGGGTCTGCAAGCGGGCCGCAATGCCCCAACGATTTTCCACATGCCCGGCTCCGGCCAGAACGACCACCATATGCCCGGTTTTCCTGTGCCAGCTGACGGCTGCCTCGGCCATGGCCGTATCCCAAAGGGACTGAATCAAGAAAAAGGCTTCCCTGTCAGCGTCAGCATCCTTGTTCCCGCTCATCTGTGCATGCATGGCAAGCATGGGCTGAAGAGCCTGTCGTTGCCGTCTGGTCGCCGGGATGATCGAATCGGGTATGTAGAGGCGGTCTTTAAAACTCACGCCATCAAGCCCCTGTTTCCGGACCACATCCACCACGCGGCGCGGAACATTCAGGGCCGCAAGGGGCAGCTTGTACGTCTGACACACCTCGAAAATCGATCGATACAAGGCAAAAGGATGTCCCCAGCGTTGTTTCCAGTCCAGCAGGTCTTCCAGCTCCTGAAGGGACAGGTCTCCCCTGTTCCACCTGTCAAGTACGGGCTGTTTGTCCCGGGCGACCATTTCCAGTCCCACCACGGGTCTGCGTCCCTGTTTTGCCAGAGCGCGAACAATCATTGCCTGACCCATGTGGTCACAGCTCTTGGTATGCCCTTCACCCAGCAGAAGATACCCCGTCGTACCCAGGCGATCAGCCAGTTTTTCCGGGGTGATGACCGTTCCCCGGGACGTATGCAGGGTAGGCTGGTTGACCGGTTTCTGATCCGCAGGGGGTATTCCGTGCCGGGCACACCCGGCAGCAATCAGAGTCATCATGGCCAGCCCCATGAACTGAAAAACTATTGTTCTTTCCATGTTCCTTCTCCCTGCATTGCAACGCACCAGGAGTGCCCATCCATAACGCCCACAAAACACATTCCACAAGCCTTTTTCACCCTGGAATCACGCAACATGAAGCGACCTCCAGACGTTTTGCATCGTTCACAACTCTGGCAGAGAGCCAGCCTGGGCCTTGCCACTGTCACAAAGGCAAAAAAACCGGCAGGGTTGCCCCTGCCGGTTTGCATTCTGTAAAATGATCGTCGGAACTAATCCCACTTGCGCTTGTCCTCGATGAGCCGAATCTGGGGAGGCAGGCTTCCCGGGGCGAGCACCTTGAGCAAAGGACGAATCTTGATCTTCTCGCGAAAGGAATGCAACAACTCGTCTTCACGCTTGAAACTGCTGGCCTCGATGGACAGGATCATTTCGTCGATCCCGCCGGGGTTGGTCACTTCGATCTGCCAGCGTTTGACCTCTTCGAAACTGGCAAGGACCTGTTCCACCTGGTGCGGATAGACAAACATCCCCTTGATCCTGGCAGTCGTGTCCACACGCCCGACAATATTGCCAAGACGAGGCGAGGTCCGGCCGCAGGCACAGGGTTCACGGTCAATGTAGGAAAGATCTCCGGTGGCCAGACGAATCAGGGGATAGGTCTTATTAAAGGCGGTGACCACGATCTCGCCCACATCCCCATCCTTCAGGGGAATGCCCGTATCCGGATGACAGATCTCCACAAAACAGCGGTTGGCCACGTGCAGACCGTTTTTCTGGAAGCATTCGTACCCGATACATCCCACGTCAGCGGTTCCATACCCCTGACGCATGATGAGATCGAATTTTTTCTCAATGGTCGTGCGCATCTTTTCGGAAAACTTTTCTCCAGTGACAAAAGCCACTTCAAGATACAGCTCCTTGCGCAGATTGAGCCCTTTTTCCTCACCCTTCTGGGCCAGATGCATCAGATAGCTGGGCGTACCCACATATCCGGTCACCCGAAGCTTCTGCATAATATCCAGCTGATTGTTGGTATTGCCCGGACCGGCCGGGATAACCGCACAATTGAGTGTCTTGAGGGGTTCCTCAAACATGAGCCCTGCCGGGTTCATGTGATAGTTGAACGTGATCTGGGCCAGATCACCGGGCCTGAAGCCGGCCGCGTAAAAACTTTCGGACCATCCCCAGTAATCCTCACTGCGATCCTCGGGATCAAAGATCGGGCCGGGCGAAAGAAAAATGCGTCGCAGTTCTCCGAGGTCCTTGGTCAGGAGTCCGCCAAGGCGGGGGCCCATGGACTGGAGAAAAATGAGTTCTTTTTTCTTGAGAATGGGTATATGCTTGAGATCAGACAATTCCTTGAATTTTTCCACATCGAACTGGGCCCGATCGAACCGTTTTTTGACGTCCTCGGAATATCTGTAGGCATAGGAAAGCAGATCCTTGAGCTGAATCTGATAGAACTTTCTGCGTTCGCTCTCGTCAAGAACCTCGCGTCGGCTGTAGATTCCTTCTGTGCGGTCTTTGCGGGTCATGCGCCGCCACCCCCTTGCATAGGTATTGTATCCCGCGGCCCCGAAATGATTCCGGGACTCAAAACACGGGTACTCTGATGTAAACCGAGCTTGATATATATTTTTGCATAAAAAAGCAAGCCACTGCCGAGCTGATTCCTTGCCGCCTCACCCTGCCGAAATAACGGCCGTTTTACAAAACACGCAAGGGCAATACCAGGCATGTTTACCCCCGCAAACAGAGGTTGATCCCATGCCCGCGTCTTCAACGGGACGAAAACCATCACGGTCCGAGCCCGTATGCAGCAGCCGGGTACCCCTCATCCGCCGAGTATGAAGCAGGCCCGGACCGCTCCTATTCCCCGTTCTTGCGGGCAAAAATCAGAAATCCCGTATGAGCGACCATGCGGTCGTCAGGACGAAACCGCTCTCCATTGACCTTATATTTTCGCAACAGGATCTCAAGCACTTCAACATCGCCAAAAGGCGCCTCTTCAAGGGCCATGAGCAGATCCTGGACCTGATTGGTGGTGGGTAACAAAAAGCCAATGGGCGCCCCGGGGCTCATGGCAGCAGCTGCCTGCTCGAGATAGTCCCAGGGAGTGCGTACATCCAGGAAAAGGGCGTCCACATCGGTCTGCAAAAACCCCTCTTTGATATCCCGGTTAAACCACTCGACCCGGGACGCAAGACCGGCCCATTCAAGGTTTTTGGAACACAGTTCACTGAATTCCTCCCGCCTGTCATAGGAAAAAACGCACCCCTGATCCCCCACGCTCCAAGCCAGGGCCATGGTCATGCCACCAGAACCACTGCCCGCTTCAATGACCCGTTTGCCAGGTCCGATACCCAGACGCATCAAGGCATATCCGATGTCCTTGGGATACATGATCTGGGTATGTCTCTTGATCCCCTTGATCAAATCGTACAGGGTTGGCAAGAGAATGGAATAGGGGCGACCAAGATGCGTGTTCACGGTCGCGCCAAAACCCCGATTGAGGACATCGGCAAGATCCAGCTTGCCATCATGCGTATGTAACGTATCTTCGGGATCAAGCACGCGAAAGTATCGCTTGCCCTTGGGACTGACTAACATTACCAATTGACCGGCTTGCAGCATAGAGTCTCCTCCTCGAGAATAAGGGGCGAGGTATCCCGGGTTCAACAGGCCTGTCAAGACGGAAGCCTGCTCCACCAAGATACGGCAGGCTGCACTCAATGACCCTGATGCCAAAACCTTGATGACAAGGCAGGTAATCTGCCGATCTTCTTGGCAAACCAACTCCAGCCGGCCCGAAACAGCCGGTATTAGGGCGTGTTGCAGGCACACCAAAAAACACAGGCCATGCCCTTGTCTTTATTCAGGGAAGACCTATAGATAGATATTGTTTGTTCAATTATACACCATTTTCTCTGGCAAGGAACTTCACGAACGTGGATTTCAACTACATTTTCGGGCCCGTTCCCTCGGGAAGGCTCGGTCGCTCCCTGGGGCTCGACCTCCTTGGCCGTCCCATCTGTGATTTTGATTGTCTGTACTGCGAAGTCGGCAAGACCCGTGTTCACACCCTGGCCCGCCAGCCCTGGGTCAGGGCCGAGGCTATCCTGACAGAACTGGAAAACTGGCTTTCCCTGGGCCTGCCACGTCCCGAATACATCACCCTGGGCGGAAAGGGTGAACCCTGCCTGAACAGTGAAATGGCTGCCGTCATCCAGGGAGTACACCGTCTGGCCCCGGATATCCCGGTTGCGGTTCTGACCAACGGCACCCTTCTCGGCAATCCGGAAGTCCAGCAGGCGCTGAAAGAAGCCCAGGTGGTCCTCCCTTCCATGGACACCCTCATCGAACAGGAATTCGTCCGGCTCAACCGTCCCTGCCCCGGCCTGGATCTGGAAGCAATCCGTACTGGCATCCTTGAATGGGGAGCAGGCTATGGCGGAGCCATCTATCTTGAAATTCTTCTCGTGGCAGGCATCAATGATTCCGAGGCCAACCTCCAGGCCATGGGTCCCTTTTGCAAGGCCCTGGCTCCGGATCGCATTGACGTGGTCACCATGACCCGACCCGGCGCCTTTTCTGTTGCGCGACCGGTTGATCAGGCGACCCTTGACCGATGGCGACAGGTCCTCAACGTCAACAACGGGTCGCGGGATTTTCTGGCCCACGTCCGTCAATCCGCAAATTTCCAGTCGCCGGCAACCATGACCGATGATCAACTGACCAAAGCTATCCTGCACTCCATCGCCATCAGGCCCCAGACCGTGCCTCAAATAGCCATGGCCATGGGAGTCCGTGAAGAACGGGTCGGCAACATCATTGAACACCTTGCCACAAAACGCCAAATCACCGGCATCCCGGATGCCGGAACCATGTTCTATGCCCTCGCCGATCAGGACAGGGAAAAGACCATATCACAAATTTTCTGACGTGCCCCAATGTCTGCTCGTACCATCCCCGGGAAGCCGGGTTCGCCCAGGCAGTCCATCACAAGCAGATCAGCGGAATCGTCTCCAACTTTTCACGTAGAAACGAGGAAACCATGGCCTCCAATAAAAAACGTCGTAAAATGTTCATCAGTGTTCTTCCAGGAGAACAAGTCGAGGTGGTTCTGACCCAGGACGGACGGGTCGAAGAATACTACCTAGAAATGGTTCATCAAAGCAAAACCAAAAGCAATATTTACAAGGGAAAAATCCACAACATTGATGCCGCATTGCAAGCGGCCTTCATCTCCTATGGTGCCCCCAAAAACGGATTTTTGCAGGTGGACGAGGTCCATCCAGAATACTACCAGCCCGGCACCAAACGAAGAAAGGGAAGCAAATACCCCCCCCTCCAGGAAGCCCTCAAACCGGGGCAGGAAGTCCTGGTCCAGGTGGTCAAAGACCCCACGGGTTCCAAGGGCGCTTTTTTGACCACCTATCTGTCCCTGCCCGGACGATACATTGTCCTCACTCCGGGACGTGAACAGCTGGGCATTTCCCGCAAGATCGAAGACCCCAAAGAACGCGAACGGCTCAAATCCATTTTCGAGGAACTCAAGGTTCCCGAAGGACTCGGCCTTATTGTCCGCACGGTAAGTGAAGGCCAAAGCAAGACAACCCTTGGCAGAGATTTGCAATTCCTGAAGCGGCTATGGAAGGAAGTCCGCAAGAAAGGGGTTGAAGCATCCACCCCGAGCCTGATCTACGAGGAAAAAGACCTGGCTTTCAGGGCGGTACGGGATTATTTCACCCAGGATGTGAGCGAAATATGGGTCGACCACGAGGAAACAGCCAAAATGGTCAAGGAAACCGTGACCCTTCTCTATCCCCGGCGGACCAAAATGGTCAAACAGCATACGGATTTTGAACAGACCCTGTTTGAACGCTTCAATATCGAAAACCAACTTGTCCAGATCTTTCGCAGGGAGGTCAACCTGCCAAGCGGCGGCCAGCTCTGTTTCGACCAGACCGAAGCCCTCATGGCCGTGGACATCAACTCGGGCAAAATCGGCGGCAAGAAAAATTTCAAGGAAATGGCCCTGCGGACCAATCTTGAAGCAGCCGAAGAAATTCCCAGACAGCTGCGGCTGCGCGATGTCGGCGGTCAGGTGGTTATCGACTTTATCGAAATGAAGGACAGAAGCCATATCCAGCAAGTGGAAAAGACCGTGCGTGCCGCCATCAAGGGAGACAAGGCCCGAACCGACGTGGGACGGATTTCCAAATTCGGTCTCATGGAACTCATCCGCCAGCGTCTGGGCACCTCTGCCCTTTCCCTGAGCATGGAGCCATGTCCCAGCTGCAAGGGTGTGGGCATCCGACGCAACCTGGAATGGCAGGCGATCCAGACCCTCAAGGAAATGTACAGACAATTGCGACGCAAACAATGTCCCTCTCCCTTTGAATACTGCGCATCTCCCGAACTGGTCACATATATACTCAACCACAAACGGGATATGATTCATCGTTTTGAAGAGGAATTTTCCAAGGATATATTTCTGGTCTCTGCCGATGCCCCCCTCAACAGGTAACGGCCATGAACAACAAGCGCGTACTCCTGCATATCTGCTGTGGTCCCTGTGCCATCTATCCCGTCCAGGCCCTCAGGGCCCAGGGCTATGATGTCACAGGGCTCTATTTCAACCCCAACATCCACCCGCTTCAGGAGTATCTCAAACGGCGGCAAGGGGTGGAAGCAACCGCCAAGCGGTTGGACCTCACGGTCATTTACAAGGACAAGGATTACGACCCGGCCGCCTATCTGCGCAACGTGGTCTTTCGGGAAAAGAACCGCTGTTTCCACTGCTATGCCATGCGCCTGGAAAAAACGCTGTCCGTGGCCAAACGGGGTGGTTTTGATTGTTTTTCAACCACCCTGCTGTACAGCAAGTTTCAGAACCATCAGACCATTGCCGATCTTGGCCGCGACATCGCAGGTCAGGGGGAAACCCCCTTTTTGTATCAGGATTTCCGGGAAGGCTGGCAACAGGGAATTGATCTTTCAAGGGAATGGAACATCTACAGACAGCAGTATTGCGGATGCATCTATTCGGAAATGGAACGCTATCACCGCGAGCTTGAAAAGGTCATGGCCAAGCGATGAGCACGACTCATTAATCGGCACCAGGGTCGGACAGACGCCCACACGCTCTTCTTCATACCTGCGGTCCTCAACCTGCGACGTGTCACATCAAACGTTGCTGCGCATCCAGCATGCACCATCGGTCTCTTCATGCTCCTCTACATCCATGTTCCCTTTTGTCGCCGCAAATGCCGGTATTGCGCCTTTGCTTCGGGCCCTTATTCCCGGAAAGGGATGCAAACCTATGTAGACCTCCTTCTCCAGGAACTTTGTTTCTGGAGCGAACGGTTGGAACACCCCACCATTGAGACCATTTATTTTGGCGGCGGAACCCCCTCCCTGCTTTGGGCACAGGATATCGAACGTATCCTGACGACCATTTTCATGCGATTCCAAGTCCTTCCTGGTGCAGAAATTACCCTGGAAGCCAATCCGGAATCCGCCAATGACACGACCTACCTCCAATCGCTGCACGATCTTGGAGTGAACCGCCTCAACGTGGGAGTCCAGTCGCTTGATTCCCATCTCCTGGCCATTCTCGGTCGGCTCCATACGCCCGACCAGGCGATCCAGACGTTGGACAAGGCCCGTACAGCCGGTTTCACCAACATCGGCCTGGATTTCATATGGGGCATTCCCGGACAATCGCTGAATCAATGGCTGGATCAGCTTGAAACCATTGCCAGGTTGAAGCCGGACCATCTTTCCTGTTATGGACTGACCATTGAACCCGGCACCCCCCTTGAACGGGATATCCAGGCCGAAAAGATCATGCTCCCTGCGGAGGACACCCAGTCGGCCATGTTTCTTGAAGGCTCGGCACTGCTTGGCGCACATGGCTACGACCATTACGAAATTTCCAATTTTTGTTTGCCCGACAGGCACAGCCATCACAATACAGGATACTGGCAAGGCATGGACTACCTGGGCGTGGGACCTGCAGCCGTGTCTACCATCTCTCACAACCGATGGACACACCCCCATGACCTCGAATCCTATGCATTGTCCTTGCAAAACAGGCAGCTTGGTGCCAACAGGGAAGTTCTTGCAGGGTCGACCCTGACCAATGAACAGATCATGCTCTCGTTGCGCACGAGCAAAGGACTGGGACTGGACCTGCTCCGGGCGCATAGGTCGGAGCAGGAGGCGCAGCAGCTGGATTGTCTCATTGAATCCCTGTGCCAGCACGGGCTGGCAACCATCAAGGATGCCTTCCTTGGTCTGACTCCGGAGGGCATGCTTGTGAGCAACACGATCATTTCGGAATTTCTCATCCAAGAGGCCAATTGACCAGGACCGGTGATCATCCATGTATGGAAAACTGTTCGGCCAATTTCTTTACGATCAGGGGATCATTTCCAAGTCCGACCTCAAAAAGGCGTTGCTCATGCAGGACACGATCAATCAGCCCCTGGGGATTCTGGCTCTGGAACAGGGTATGCTCTCCCCTGAACAGCTGCGTGAAATCCTGGACATTCTTCCAAAATCCACCAAACGATTTGGCCAACTCGCCATTGATCATGGTTTTCTCACGTCTAAACAGGTCAACCAGCTTCTGGCCATCCAGGAACAATCCCATCTCTTTCTCGGGGAAATGCTGATACGCCAGGGAAGTCTTTCCCCGGAGACGTTGCAGGCCAGCCTGACACGATTCCACGCTGCCAACCGGGACGTTGCGTCGCGGGTCATGGAGGCGAGCCGTCACGTACACATGGCCATTCCCCTCAAGCTCATCCTGGCAATCTTTCAGTCCTATATGTCCCGGGCCATCTGCGGCACGGCCAAGGCCACAGAGGTGCTTTCCTGCGGGCATCCGATCATGAGCAACGGGTTTGTCACCGCACACTTTGTCCGGGACATGGCTCCCAGGGCATCCCGACTCCTTTTCGGATTCACCATGGGCAAGCGGGAAGCCCTCTCCTTGTGCTACTGCCTTACCGACAAGAGCATTCACGACCAGGGACGTGCGGTCTTGGTGCTCCAGGAGTATGCCGAGACCCTTGGCTATTTGATTGACACGGAATTGCGCAAGCAAGGTTTTCCCGAGTCCATGACCCATATCCACATGCATGATGACACCGAGCCCCCCAGGCATGCCGACTTGTGTATCCGCATGAGTACGACCATCGGCCCCCTCGTTCTTTTCTTCAAAACCCTCTCCCAGGATCAAGCCCAATAGTATGACCCCAGTTCACACCCATCTTCCCATCGGCGTATTCGACTCCGGAGTTGGCGGCCTGACCGTGCTCAAGGCACTACGTCACCAACTTCCCCATGAAAACCTCATCTATCTGGGAGACACGGCCAGACTTCCCTACGGAACCAAGAGTCCGGACACCATCACCCGCTATGCCCTGCAGGTTGCGGCCAAGCTCATCTCCCAGCAGATCAAGCTGCTGGTCGTGGCCTGCAACACGGTATCCTCCGTGGCCCTGGCCGATCTTGCGCTACAATGCGCTCCCGTCCCGGTCATCGGAGTTGTCAAACCCGGGGCGCAGGCTGCATGCCGGGCCACAAGGAACCGACAAATCGCGGTCATGGGAACGGAATCAACCATTTCCAGAGGCGCCTACCAGCAGGCCATCCATGCCATAGATCCAAACGCGACCGTTCTGTCCACATCCTGCACATTGTTCGTGGCTCTTGCCGAAGAGGGATGGCTCACGGGAAGCATTGTTGAATCTGTTGCCAAACGCTATCTGGATGACCTTCTTGCAAACCACCCCGGAACATCTCCCGATTGTCTGGTTCTGGGATGCACCCATTTCCCCCTCCTTGCCCCGGCCATTGCCAGGGTTGCCGGACCAACCATGACCCTGGTGGATTCGGCAAGCACCACAGCCGTGGAGGTGGCCAACATCCTGAAGGGACAAAACCTTTGCACCATCTCACGGCAGCCGGGCAGCACACGTTTTCTGGCGACTGATTCGGCCTCCCGTTTTGCCCGGGTGGGGAGCATATTTCTTCAGCAACCCCTCACCTCCAGAGATGTCGAAATCGTGGATCTCTGACCCCAAAAGGCCATCATGCAGGTCGTCTGCACCTCATCTTCCAGTGATTTTCAGGACAACGTGTGACAGCACGGACCTGAAGACTTCACGCTGTTGCCGTGGGGACAAGCCTGCAAAATGCAAAAAGGATGGCAACAAGTCTCCCCTGCCCCCGATTCATCAACGCCGAAAGCCCGCCTGGCAATGACCAGAGACGGGCTTTCGAGCGTTTTGAAGGATTCGATGATCAACTTACGGATATCGAACCCGGGCCATGGCAGGAATTGTTACCTGACCACTAACCAGCCATGGGCGGCATCATGCCATGATGGAAGACATAGGCAACAATGACGGCCACGGGAACGATGTAGACAAACAAAGCGATCATGTACACAAAGATCAGCTTGCCGAAATGAGACTGGGCCAGCTTCTTGAAATCAGTAATGCAGCCAATACTTACAAAGGTAAGCATGAAGAACAGCTTTCTGAGGCCCTTTTCAACAGGCATGGCTCCGACCTTGGCAGCAACAGCCAGATGCGGAGTCAAAAAGAGCACGGCCAGATAAATGGCCCAGGCCAGAAAATACCCGAGAACGAACTTGGGGAACCTGTGCCATACTTCCGAGGCCGGAACATGTTCCCCCTCGATTTTGTCCACCTTGTACACCCAGACCATGGCCAGGACAAACGCCCACAGACCGATGAACATGTCGATCCATACCTTGGTCATGATGGCGCTGATGGTAATGGAACCCTCTTCATAGGTCACACCATCGGCTTCCATCTTGGCAGAACGCATGAGTTCGTCCAGAACAGCACCAGCAGCACCATCGGCACCATCAGTTTTGACGGACATACCCATGGCTGCACCGGCAACGATCGGCTCACTGGACATGGTTGCCGAAAAAATGGGGGGCAGGATAACCAGCTCAATAACAGCATACACAACGATAAGCGCGGAAACCATGATGGGAACCAGGGGTTTGGATCGCACGGCACCAGCTGTTGCAACGGCTGCGGAAACACCACAGATGGAGATACCCGAAGCCAGAACCGCAGAGGTCTTGCGTCCAAAGCTGAAAAAACGACGGGCAATAAAATAGGTTCCCGGCCAGAAGATGAGATAGGCAACAATGGTTGCAGCGGCACCGGCAACAGCCAGTTCCATGACAAAACCTGCCGCCTTGATGGCCATATATCCGACCTTGACGCCCAGGAACACAATGGCGGTCTTGATGAACCATTCGGGCTTGGCTGCTTCGGAAAGATACTTGGCAAAGCCCTTCATGAAGTTACCGATGAACAGGCCGACGAACAGGGCAAGAATGTAGGAACCACCACCGCCCAGGCCCAAGCCAAAGGAAATGCCATATTTGCCCCATTCCCGGGACGTGGCCGTGATGGTGGCGTGATGACCAATGATCCAGACGGCATAGGTGATCACAAAGATGCATGTCCAGCCGCCCAAAAATTTCTTGAAATCCCAGCCCATGCAATAGGCACCCACGCAGACCGGAATGGTAATAAAGACATAGGAACCAATCAGAGCGCCCCATGGACCCCATGATTTATACCCTTTGCCCAGGGGAGCGATCATTTTTTCAAAAGGAGTTCCTGCAACCCAGGCATGGGGATAGGCAACCCAGCCCACCAGATCCGGGCCAAAGATTGAAAGAAGTCCCAAAACCACAAAGGTCATACCCAGCCAGACAGACCACCAGTCTTCCTGGATGAGCATACCGGAATACCACTTTCTGTTTTCATAACTTGATACCGGTGACATTATTCTCTCCTTTCTAGTTATCGAATGTGAAATGGACCACTCTGTTGAAATAGTGGTTGGCATACTGGCGCATGAATGGGGGCATGCACTTGTTGTCAAAGGTCATTCTGACTTTGTATTCAGACAGCCCTTTGGTCAGCTCCCTGCGCACAAGTTCCTTCTGGAGATTTCTGTCCAGATCGCTCAACGAATCGCCCTTGGCCGTGATCTCACCGCAATCGGCCAGCCAATTCTTTCCATCGTGAACTAGTCTGAAATCAAGCATGGCTTAACTCAGGATAAATTTGTTAATCAGATACCCGAAAATCACCAGGCAAATACCCGCAGTAATAAACGATCCAACCACCAATTTGGTCTCTATGGGAGACCAGGGCTCGCATTCCTCAAAGGGATTCTCGTCATCCATGGCATCCATGGAAAGAGTTCCTTGGACCTTTTTGTCTTCTGCCATTGCTACACTCCTTATGTTGATGGGAAACATGAATAGTACCATACCGTCACACAACAAGCATTTTTGACGCCAGTTTTCTGAACATGACAACACACTGAAATACCGTACTATTATATTTTATCCCACCCCAAGGTGTAGCCCCGTGGAAGCACCATGTATCCCCAAAGAGACACTTCCTGGCCTTGCAGTACCTTCTGAACAGGACTACACGTACTGGATTCATGGCTGAAGCACTGAGGCCCCGGCAACAGCAAGGCCAATGCCCCCACATCATGAACGGGTACGTCATGACCTGCATACTTTTGTAAACACCCTCAACAACCGGGTTCCGCCACCCGGTGACGAACAAATTCCCCATGTCTCCCTTCACCAAGAACACGCTGCAAACAAAATTCATCTTCTGGCTCATTGTCTCCATGCTTTGCGTGGGTACGTTTCTGTCCACGGCGTTGTACTTCAACATGAGGAATATCCTTTTCACCGAGGTCAAGGACAAAACCCATCTTCTCTTTGCCCAGGTGGATTCCATCCAGAATTATGTCCGCACCATACTTCGCCCGTCCATGTACCAACTGCTCGGAACCGACCGGTTCATCCTCGAGTCCATGTCCTCATCCTTTGTATCCAAACAGATCATGGAGGATCTGAAATTTCCCAAACAGAATTATCATTACCGAAGAGTGGCCATCAACGCGCGCAATCCCAAATTCGAGGCCAACGAGCTGGAACAGGAGTTCATCGAATATTTCAGGAAAACACCCAACAAGAAGATATGGGAAGGGATCAGGAAAATCAGGGGGGAGGATTACTACATCACCACCAGACCTGTCAGATTCGAGAAGCCGTGCATGCGCTGTCACGGCTCCCCCCAGCAGGCGCCTGTGGAGGTCATTGCCAAGTACGGATCGACCCGGGGATTCAACTATCTCGAGGGAAAAATCAGCGGCCTTGACCTGGTGGGCATCCCCATCCAGGTCTCGTTTTTACGTATCAAGGAAGCAGCCATCAGCTACGCCATCATGGCCCTTGGGGGAGCATTGTTTTTTTTTGGCATGATCAGTGTCCTGTTCAATCGTCTGGTGGTCCACAACCTGCGCCGGGTGCTGGACATATTTCACGGTGAGGCCAACGACACGCAGGAAAAAAAGATTTTTGAAAAGATACACACCGGCGACGAGATCCATGAAATATTTCATGCCACCGAAGAACTGGGAACACACCTCAAGGAGGCCCGGAACAAACTCGAACAATATGCGGAAAATCTCGAGCACATGGTTGCCGAACGAACAAAAGACCTCCAACAGGAAACGCGCGAACGCCAATTGGATGTCCACCTCTTTGTGGACATGCTGAACCAGCTGAACACCACCTCCTCACGGCCCGAACTTCTGGACCAGACCCTGGCCCTCATGGGTACCCGATTCGAGGTTTCCTCCATCACTTATGTATGCGCCGCAGCCTCGCAGCGTTCCTACACCTGGCCTCCAACAGCCACTCCCTGTTCGCTCCCGGACAACTGGACATCTCTGCTTGTGGACAAACGCGCCGTGTTCGATACCAGGCGAGCCCTCATCCCGGTGATCACCCAGGACACGGCATGGGGCATCCTTTGCCTGCATTGGGGCCATGATCCGGGCATGTCGATGCAGACCCGCCAGGTGCTCACCGCTCTTGGTCAGCAGCTCGCCCTGGCCATAGAAAACCTCCAGGCTCTGGATGATCTCCTGCACCAGCGCAACATTCTTCAGTCCGTGTTTGACGGCATTTCCGACCCTCTGCTACTCCTTGATGGTACCGGCCAGGTGATTATTGCCAACGCGGCAGCCCGCAGCAACTTTTCCTGGCCCGAAAACAGGGTACCCACGGCAATCCCCTTGCCCAGCATTCTGGAATCCCACCCGGCCATGCTGTCCGAAGATGGCAATCTGCAAACCGCCCCACAACCGGGCAGTCATGAATTCCACATGCACAACCGCCATTTCATGGTAACCATCTATCCCTTGCGCCAATCCGATCGCATGGCCATTTACGTACGAGACAACACTTCAGAAAAGAAAATGATTACCCGCATGCAGCAGTCGGAAAAAATGATCGCCATGGGGAAATTTGCAGCTGGCCTGGCCCATGAAATCAACAATCCCCTGGGGATCATTCTTTGTTACACTGAGCTTCTGCGGATCTCGGCAAAATCACAACAGGCCATTGACGACCTGACAATCATTGAAAAGCATGCCAGACAGGCTCAAAATGTGGTTCAGGATCTGCTCAATTTCGCCCACATCAAGAAAAATCCCGATGTCCGGTGTGACCTCTTTGCCACCCTTGCCGGTCTCCACCAGGTATTCAAAGTCCAGGCCGAGGCCAAACACATCCAACTGCACATGAGCTCGGCTGAAACACCCGTAACCATCAAGGTCTCCAGCCGTGACATCGAACACATTCTGACCAATCTGTTTGTCAACGCTCTGGACGCTCTGTCAGCCGAAGATGGACGCATTGACATCACTGCCGAGGTCGAGAAAGATTCCGGCGTTGTGGTCCTTACGGTCAGGGACAATGGGCCGGGTATTCCGGAAAAAGACCTGCCCAACATCTTTGATCCGTTTTATACGACCAAGGACGTCGGTCAGGGAACCGGTCTGGGTCTGGCTGTTGTCTACAACCTCGTCCAGGATAACGACGGCGACATCAATGTTTACAACGACAACGGTGCCGTCTTCGAGATTACGCTCCCGTTGTAGCATGAGCACAGATACCTCGGCACCTTCAACCAGAAACCAGGAATCGTCTTTCCCATGCCAGAACCCCAAACCATTCTCATTGTTGACGACGAAAAAGACTTTTCCCGGGGCCTCTGCCGATTGCTCGGGCAAAGATTTCCCGCATGCAGGTGTATTGATGCCGATTCCGGCACCCGGGCACTTTCCATTTTGGAAAACCGTCGGATTTCGCTCATGCTGACGGACCTGCGCATGCCTTCCATGACCGGAGATGAACTCCTCACCCGGGTGCTGGCCATTGATCCGAACCTCAGCGTGGTCATCATGACCGCATTCGGCGATGTTCAGACCGCAGTCAAAACCCTCAAATCCGGGGCGTACGATTTTCTGCTCAAACCCCTGGACAACGAAGTGTTCTTTCGCGTGGTAGAAAGGGGACTGGAACGCAACCGCCTTTTGTGCGAGAATGTCGAACTCAAATCTCTGACCAAATCCCGGCCCCTGTCCCCATCCCTTATTGGACAGAGCAGGGTCATGGCTCGACTCCGGGAGACCATCGCCACGGTGGCCCAGACCAATTATACGGTTCTCATTCGTGGAGAATCAGGCGTAGGCAAGGAACTGGTAGCGCGAATGATCCACAGGCTCTCGCCACGCGCCAAACGGCCCATGGTTACGGTCAACTGCCCGGCCATTCCTTCGGAACTTCTGGAAAGTGAACTTTTCGGACATACCAAAGGGGCCTATACCGGCGCGGACGCTTCCAGCAAGGGCCTGTTCTTGAGTGCGGACAACTCTACCCTTCTGCTGGACGAAATCGGGGACATCGACCCAACCATCCAGACCAAACTGCTCAGGGCTATCCAGGAAAGGGAAATCCGACCTGTTGGTTCCACAACCCCGACCAAGGTGGACGTGCGCATCCTGGCCTCCACCAATCAGGACCTGGAACACAAAATCCACGATGGTGCGTTTCGCGAAGACCTCTTTTACCGGCTCAACGTCCTGACCATTGACGTCCCTCCCCTGCGTGAACGAAGCCAGGACATTCCGCTTCTGGTCCAGTTTTTCATTCTCAGAACGTGTCGGGAAATGTCCATTGAGGAAAAAGAGATCGATCCCGACGTTCTTTCCTATCTTGCAACCAAAACCTGGCCGGGCAATGTCCGTGAACTGATCAATTTCATCCGCAGGCTGGTTTTGTTTTCCCGGGGAAAACGGATCACCATGTCCTCGGTCTCCCTGGTTGAGGGAACCGGCAACCTGCCCACGGACCACCCAACCGGCATCACGCCGTACAAGCAGGCCAAGGCCGATGTCCTCAACCAATTCACCCGCACCTATGTGACCGACCTTCTGGAAAAGACTTCGGGCAATATTTCCGAAGCGGCCAGGCAAAGCGGTTTGGGACGGGTCTCCCTGCAAAAAATTTTGCGACGTATGGATATCTCGGCCAGGGATTTCAGAAAATAACCTTCCCCATTCATGAACCAAACCAGCAAATCACTCATCCTTGCGGAAAAACCCTCTGTGGCCAGGGAAATCGCCAAGGTTCTCGGTCTCCGGGGACGCGGTCAGGGGTATCTTGAAGACAATCGCTACGTGATCACCTGGGCTGTTGGCCATCTGGTGAATATCGCCGAACCCGGCGATCAGAACCCGGATTGGGGTAAACAATGGTCATTGCAACAGCTGCCCATGATCCCGGAGCGGTTTACCCTGACCGTACTCGACCAGACCAGGGACCAGTTCGCCATTGTCAAATCCCTCATGGCACGCGACGACATCACGGACATCATCAATGCAACAGACGCCGGACGCGAAGGTGAACTCATCTTCAGACGCATTTATCTGACGGCTGGATGTACCAAGCCCATCAAGCGCCTCTGGGCCAACGACATGACCGAGGCCGGCCTCAAAAAGGCCCTGGCCAACCTTGTCCCCGGCGAGGACAAACGCAATCTGGGACTGGCCGCCTTTGCCCGGGCCGAGGCCGACTGGCTGGTGGGCATGAATTTTTCCCGACTCTTCACGGTCAAGACCGGTGGTCTGGTCACGGTGGGAAGGGTCCAGTCACCAGTCCTGAAACTCCTTGTGGACCGTCGCAAGGCCATCGAAAACTTCAAGCCCCAGAACTACTGGACCATCGAAGGGATGTTCGGACAGGAAGACGAACCCTTCAAGGGCGTCTGGTTCGCCCCGCCCAAACGCAAAGACAACAAGCTATGGGAAGAGGATCATGCCAAGGAATTGGCCAAACAGTGTACAGACAAACAGGGCATGGTGGAATCGGTCTCAAGTACCCGGGGACGTCAGCGTCCGCCTCTGCCCTTTGATCTGACCACCCTGCAGCGTGAGGCAAATACACGGTTCGGATTGTCGGCCAAAAGGGTTTTGGAAATCGCCCAGGAACTCTATGAATCCAAGAAAATTCTCACCTATCCGAGAACCGATTCGCGCTATCTGACCACCGAAGTATATAACGAAATTCTGGACCACCTGCGGGCCATATACCCTCATTTCCAGGAAATCAGCACCCTTGCAGCCGAACGGATCAAGGCGGCCACCAAAAAATTTGCCTGCGTCAACGACAAGAAGGTCTCGGACCACCACGCCATCATCCCGACGAAAAAACCTGCCGTACGTGAACAGCTCTCCCCGGATCAATGGAACATCTACGAAATGGTCTGCCGCAGAACCATGGCCGCGTTTCTCCCCGACTGCACCTTTTTGACATCCCAGGTCTGGATTCTGGTGGAGACCGAACCCTTCAAGGCCACGGGTAAAATCTTCAAGGACCGGGGATGGTTCGTGGCTGAACCCTGGCGAACAGCCAAGGACAATCCCCTTCCAGGAGTTGCCAAGGGAGATCCCATCAAGGTTCGCGAGGTTGGACCGGTCAAACACACCACCAAGCCGCCTGCCCATTTTACGGACGCATCCCTGCTTGGAGCCATGGAAACAGCGGGCAAGCTGGTGGACAACGAAGAACTGCAGGAAGCCCTCAAGGAGCGGGGACTGGGCACGCCGGCCACCCGCGCTCAGATCATCGAAACCCTTATCAGCAGAAACTACGTGACCAAACAGGGTAAAAAACTCATGGCCACGGACAAGGGCTGCCATGTGGTTGAAACCGTTGAAGCGTCTTTGCCCGATCTGGTTTCTCCGGAATTGACCGGTTCATGGGAACAAGAACTCAAGACCATGGAGCATGGCAACATAACCTATCCTCAATTCATGGGCAGGATCAAAAACATGGTACGCCAGGGCGTGGAAAACCTGCGCAACAGGAAATTCGCCACCACCCCGGCCACACTGCCACCCGGCAAGACATCCCTTGGGAAATGCCCTAAGTGCGGAGGGGATGTGGTTGAAAACTCCAAAGCCTATGGATGCATCAACTGGCGCGAGGCCAACGGGGGGTGCAGATTCACCATCTGGAAAAATATGTTCGGCGGGAAGATCAACAAAACCCAGGTCAAAGAATTGCTCACCAAGGAAATCACTTCCAACGCATTGAAGCTTGAAACCAGGGACGGGAAAAAATATGAAGCGCGGCTGATCCTGCAACAAGGACGTGTCAAAGTAGACATGCAGACCAACAACCGGTCTGCCACTGCCAAAGTCAGACAGCAGGTTGCAGCACAAGCAGACGAGCCAGGGGATGCCAAACCGTCTCCATGAAGTTTCCATCAAACCACATCACGATGCGTCACGCTATCAGCCAACAAAATACCCTGCCGGAAATAAATATTTCCGGCAGGGCTTTGTTTTGCTTCGCAAAGAATGAACGTCGCGAACAAGGGAAGTCTACAGCAATTTCAGATCCCAATTCCAGAGGCCGGGCCTGTCCTTGATCTCCACATTTTTGGGTATCCGTTCACGCATGTGAACAAAAAGCTGATATCCGGCCTTGATCAATTCCTGCTTTTTTTCACGGATATCCAGGAACCAATTGGGAAAGGTCCAGAAAAGATCGCCATAACTGACTGTCCAGGCGGATTCTCTCTTGGGACTGGTAAAGGGTTCGCCCGATTTGAGATGCGTGGCCTTGATCCGTGAGATGCACAAGGGCCAGATGCCGTTTATAACCACACCCAGGGGCAAGGGTGATCGTCCAGGCAGGGCCAGAAAATCGGGTCCTGCAAGCTCGGGACTGACAATGACCCCGGCTGCTCCAAGATCCTTGAGGGCCTGTATGGCCAGAGGATTGGCGATATTGCAAAACGGTCCCGCCCAGATCCGACAGTTCATTGATGCCTCGAACAGCCCCATCTGCCAGGGGGCGTTGACAACGAGCGTCCGGGCCCCCCGGTTGACCAGCGAAGTCACTGCCTGTTCCCACACCTTTTCCCTGTCAGGCCATATAACAGGAGGGAGCCACCACCAGGTTCTGGCTACCAGGGCACGGGGGATCTTACGCTCCTGGCCGGGAACAACCCAGGTGCCCATGGGAGGCCCCTTGCGCTCCACAGTGGGCAACTGGCGGAACACGCGCAGTTCCGTGGTGTTACCCTGCCTCCCTTTTACCCGGACAGGCCTCCAGACCTTGGGAGGTTTGACCCTGAAATCCGAACTTTCGATCTCCTGGTGCGGGATTGACTGCAACTCCTTGCCCAGTTCGGAAATCAGCTTGGACAGCTCGGGTTCCCGACGATCAATGAGGAATACCGGACTGCCTTTGGGAGCGGGCCGACCTTCGCCACAAGGAATATCCAGCCTCCCCTTCTTGGGCACGGCCCGACGGATACGCAGGGTTCTGTGCCAGGGCTGATCCTCGTATCCGATACGCAAAAGATCCCCACTCAAAAGCCTTGCCCTGGGCGAAAACCACACCCTGCGCCCTCCGCCCTGCACAGTGCCCATAAACAAACCGGAACCCGTATCCTCGTTCTGAACAATGGGCACAACCTTGCGCTGGGACAAAAAAGCATAATGCGAAGTCTTGCGGGAAAGGGCCATGCCCAAAAGTTCCAGGGCCATCTTGCGGCTGGCCGGTTCATTCCCGTGATCCCTGAGAAGGCGATAGGCTTTTACCGTGTAAAACACATAATGCGGCCCCTTCTTGCGCCCCTCGATCTTCCAGGAACGCACCTGGGGGATGCTCGCCACGGGACGCACAAGCACGTCCAAACCCAGATCCCGACAGGAAAAAAACCGGTCCTTGCTTCCCGCCTGATCGTACATCCTCCGACAGGGCTGCACGCACCGTCCCCGAAGCCCGCTGCGCCCTCCCAGAAAACTGGACCAGTAACACCGACCTGAGACCGCATAACACAAGGCCCCGTGTACGAAAATTTCCAGATCAAGATCGGGCGGACAGGCAGCAGCCATCTGTTTGAGTTCATCGATGGTCAATTCCCTGGGCACGACCACCCGATCAATGTGCAGGTGCTCCCGCACCAGAGAAAGCCCGGCAGGAAAACTGCAATTGGCCAGGGTGGAAAGATGGAGTTCGCCCGTATATCCGGCCTGACGAGCCAATGCTGCCACGCCAGGGTCCTGGATGATCAGGGCGTCGGGGTGCACGAACCGCTGTAATCGGTCGATCATCCTGCCAGTGCGGTCGAGCTCGCTGTTCTTGAGCATGGTGTTCAGGGCAATGTGCACCCGAACCCCCTTGGTATGGGCCAATTCGGTCAACCCGGCCAGCTCGCCCAGGGCGAAATTGTCCGCCTCCATGCGTGCGGAAAAATTTTTCAGCCCGCAGTACACGGCATCGGCACCGGCTGCCACTGCAGCCAGAAAGCTCTCCCTGCCCCCGGCCGGAGCCAGGATTTCAATGGGTCGTTCTTGGTTGGTCATGGTATCTCGTCGCCGTCATGTCCGGCGGATTGAAGGTGCAACAAGGCAAACAAGAGATGTCTCTACGCGGGATCGCAACAAAGATGTTCCCCATGCGTAGGAACTTGTATCAGACGGTTTTGAACAGAAAACATTTCACGTGATGGCCTGGCCCGACTTCCATGTCCCCGGGAATGTTCCGGGAACAGATATCCATGGCCCGGGGGCACCTGGGATGGAACACGCATCCCGACGGCGGAGCAAGGGGACTTGGAATCTCGCCAGCAAGAGCGATTTTTGGCACACCTCTGCGGGGATCGGGTCGGGGCACGGCCGCAAGCAGCGCCCTGGTATAGGGGTGACAGGGATTTTCATACAGATCATTGCCATCGGCGATTTCCACGATACGGCCAAGATACATGACCGCAACACGATGGCTGACCTTCCTGACCACGGCCAGATCATGGGAAATGAAAATATAGGTCAGCCCGAGATTCTTTTGCAAGTCAACGAGCAGATTCAGAATCTGGGCCTGAATGGAAACGTCCAGAGCGGAAACCGGCTCATCGCACACGATCAGTTGGGGATCAAGGCTCAAGGCCCGGGCAAGGGAAATCCTCTGACGCTGGCCTCCGCTGAACTCGTGGGCATACCGGTTTCCGTGCTCGGGCAGGATGCCGGTCATCTCCATGAGAGCGGCAACACGCGCAGTCCGTTGCGCACGAGAACCCATGCGATGAATGTCGAGCCCCTCGCCAATGATCTTTTTAACCCGCATCCTGGGGTTGAGCGACGACGACGGGTCCTGAAAAATCATCTGGATCTTGCGCCGAACATGCGGTTCTTCATAGCTGCCCGAATCCCAAAGGGGTCTGCCCTGCAAGCACACATCCCCCCGGGTGGGCGGCACAAGCCCGACCACCATCTGCCCCAGGGTGGATTTCCCGCACCCGGATTCGCCCACCAAACCCAGGGTCTGGCCCTGATCCACGTGCAGGGAAACATGATCCACGGCCCGAAGCAACGTCGTGCGCGCAGGCAGCCTGCTTGTTCTGACCTCAAAATCCCGGGTCAAATTCTTCAATTCAAGAAACGGGACAGACACACCCTGCAACCTTTGTTATGAATTCAAGCAAACCGACCCACCCACTCGCACTCCACGAAGCAGGTTTGAATATCCCAAGCCCCTCATCGGTCATACAACCAACACCGGACCATGTGCCCCCTGAGGGGAAAAAGCCGTGGGGGACGCTCGGCAAGACAGCGATCAAAAACCCTGTTGCAACGGTTGGAAAAGGGACATCCTGCGGGCAAATCAAGAAGCCCCGGCACAACCCCGGGGATGGTCGCCAATTTCCGACCACTGGTGTCGTCGATCCTGGGAACGCAGGCCATGAGTCCCTTGGTATACGGATGAAGCGGATCGGCAAAAAGATCTCCCACCGTGCACATCTCCATCATGATTCCGGCGTACATGACGGCCACATGATCGCAATTTTCCGCAACCACACCCAGATCATGGGTGATCAGGATGACAGATGTCCCGTATTCGGATCGCAGGGACCGGATGAGTTTCAGAATCTGGGCCTGAATGGTCACATCCAGGGCGGTTGTTGGCTCGTCAGCCACAAGCAGAGATGGATTGCAGGCCAATGCCATGGCAATCATGACCCGCTGGCGCATCCCCCCGCTCATCTGATGGGGAAAATCCATGATCCGCCGTTCCGGAGAGGAGATGCCCACCTGCCCAAGCAGGGACACGGCCCTGTCCAGCCCCTGCTTCTTGCTCATGCCCAGATGATGGCGCACGGTCTCGGCTATCTGATCCCCAACCCGAAAAACAGGATTGAGGGAGGTCATGGGCTCCTGAAAAATCATGGCCAGGTCCCGCCCGCGAATATTCTGCATGGCCCGTTCCGACAGCTTCAAGAGGTCCCTGCCCTTGAAAAAGATCTCCCCCCCGACCACCTTGGCCGGAGGATAGGGCACAATACCCATGAGGGATAACGCGAGCATGGACTTGCCGCACCCTGATTCACCAACAATCCCGAGGGTCTTTCCCTCATCAAGATGCAGGGTGACCCGATCCACGGGTTTGGCGATTCCCCGTGAGGAAAAAATATGCGTACTCAAGGCATTGACGTGAAGAAGGGAACCCATGACGTTTGACCCGAATGCCGGAATGCAGGCTCAAGAATACAGGCAGAAAAAACAGGATGGATGAAGGAATAGAGGTTTTCGATGCGACTTGCAACAAGGCGATGTCGGCCCATTGCGTCCAGGTGGTGTCTTTGAGCATACATTGCATGACGACACCACCCAGAACACGTGGCCCACACACCTTCCCCAAATACTCCAGACAGGCGTGTGGGCCATTTTGGCTCCCGACAACCGGAAGTCCGTGCCGAACCGGCGGAACTAGATTTTGTTGGAGGACCCGAGCACGTGCCTGATCTTGTGAGCGACCATATTCTTGACCGCCTCTCGTGCCGGACCAAGGTATTTTCTGGGGTCGAAATTGGTGGGATTATCCGCAAGCGACTTACGGATGGCGGCGGTCATGGCCAAGCGAATATCCGTATCAATATTGATCTTGCACACGGCCTTGGATGCGGCCTTGCGCAACAGGGCTTCGGGAACCCCCTTGGCGCCTTCCACCTGGCCACCGTAGGCGTTGCATTCCGTGACAAATTCCTGGGGAACCGAGGACGCACCGTGAAGAACAATGGGATAGCCGGGCATGCGGGAGGCAATGGTATCCAGTCGTTCGAAATCAAGTTCGGGCTCGGCGTCCATCTTGAACTTGTACGCCCCGTGGCTGGTACCGATGGCAATGGCCAGGGAATCGCATCCGGTACGCTCCACAAACTCCACGGCCTCATCCGGATCGGTGTAGATGGATTTCTCCGAATACACGTGCTCTTCCATTCCGGCCAGACGACCCAGCTCAGCCTCGACCCAGACACCCTTGTCATGGGCGTATTCGACCACCTTTTTGGTCTCGGCGATATTTTCCTCAAAGGGCAGATGGGAACCATCGATCATGACCGAAGAAAATCCGGCATCAATGACTTCCTTGCAGATTTCATAATTGGCGCCATGGTCCAGATGGAGCACCACGGGCAGATCCTTGTCCGCAACAGCCGCCTCGACCAGCTTGCGGATGTACACGAGCCCGGCGTATTTTTTGGCACCTGCGGAAACCTGAAGAATGAGCGGAGACCTTTCCTCGTCACAGGCCGCCATGATGCCCTGGATGATTTCCATGTTGTTGACGTTGAAAGCGCCAACAGCAAACCCTTCCTTATAAGCACGATCAAACATGTTCTTGGGTGTTGTCAGGGGCATGTATTCCTCCTTGAAGATATCGAGTTGAACGGATCAAACCTTGTCTGCCCGCGGAGCATGCGGGCATTCGTTGCGTACAAACGATCAATGTGCAAAGGGCAGCCTCAAGGGACGCGCTCTTCGCACCAAAACATCATGATTTCGATTGATTGGAATGGAGACGCTTGCTGCTGAAGGTTTCGTCTTCATCAGCAAGCATGGTTTCAAGGGTTTCCAAAAACTCCCAGTTGGTAAGATCAAAGCTCAAGGGGGTCAATGTCACATACCCCCGGCTCAACAGATCACGGTCCGTTCCCGGTGCCACCTCCTCGGGCGGAATTTCCCCGGTCAGCCAGTAATAAGGCCGTCCCCTGGGATCATTACGGACGTCATACCCGTCCCGATACACGGCCACGGTTTGGGAACAGACCCGAAGACCCGGGGAGTCGGCCAGATCAATGGCCGGGAAATTCAGGTTCAAAACGCATTTGGGAGGAACGCGTTTCCACTGATTGCCGGCGAGGAATTTCCTCACAAATGCGGCATGGGCCGAAAGATCCCGGGGAGAAAAATCATCTATGGACACGGCCAGGGCTGGCAATCCGGCCAGGGCCCCTTCGGTTGCCGCGGAAACCGTGCCCGAATACAGGACATCCACGCCCACGTTGGCCCCGTTATTGATGCCCGAAAGGATCAGATCAGGAGGTGTGTCCAGCAGGGTGGTCAAAGCCAGTTTGACACAATCCACAGGAGTGCCAAAAACGCCCAGGCCTGTAAATTCCGGTTCCACAACCTCCTTGACCCGAAGAGGAGAAAAAAAGGTCACCGAATGCCCCACGGCGCTCTGTTCGGTCATGGGAGCCACCACGGAAACCCGGTGGCCGTCCCGGATCATGGCCGCATACAGGGCCCGCAAACCCGGGCTTCTGATGCCGTCGTCGTTGGTCAATAAAATATGCATAAAACGTCTCTGTGATGGAAAAAACAAACAGGACCGGGTGGCCCGGAACTTCCAACCTGTGCATCAGACATACAGCTTCGCGCATGCCCGCCCCTTATCCCGTGTCCCCATGCTGGACTTGCCCGGCGTGAAGCCGTATACGGACAAATCCGTGTTCCGGTGAAAAGGCACATACGCCGGGCACATACCCAAACCCCTGTGCCTTGGCAATATCGATGATGGAAAAGAAAACCTATATCAGCGATCTCCAGGACCAGACGTCATTTGACGATATTTTCGCTCTGGCGGCGGCTCGAATGAACCAGGCCAAGAACGGCCCCTACTGGCAACTAACCCTGCAGGACAAATCCGGCACCATGGAAGCCAAAATATGGTTCCCTGCCAGTCAGAATTACGAAGGCCTGACCGCCGAACAATTTGTACGCGTCCAGGGCAGGGTCAGCACCTTCAAGGATCAGCTCCAGGCGAACATCAAAACCCTGGAGGTTCTTGATCCTCTCGAAATCGACCGGTCAGCATTTGTGCCCTGCTCTACCACGCCTCCCCACGAGATTCTCGAGGAAATCGAAACCATCCTCCATACGGAAGTTGTCCATCCGGCGTGGAAAAAATTGTACAGGAAGATTCTCAAGGATCAGGCCATTCGCCAAGCCTTTCTGACCGCACCCGGCGGGAAAACCATCCACCATGCGTACCTTGGTGGACTTCTGGAGCATACCCTTGGTGTGCTCAAGGCATGCCGGGCCATGAGCGATCTCTACCCGTCTCTGGATCGGGACATTCTCCTGGTGGCGGCCGTCTTCCATGACCTGGGCAAGGCTTATGAAATCAGCCACGGCATTTCCCGGGAATACACATCACCGGGCAAACTTCTGGGTCACATCCACCTGGGTCTGGAAGTTCTTGCTCCGTTTTTGAACAAATCCGATCTTGACGAGGGATTGATCCTTCATTTCAAACACCTCATCCTGAGCCACCACGGCCAGTATGAGTACGGATCTCCCAAACTGCCCATGACCCACGAGGCCATGGTCCTGCATATGGCCGACAATCTGGATGCCAAGATGAACACCATGGACCATGCCCTGGAACAGACCGACACCAACAACTGGTCGGGATACCAACGCAGTCTGGAACGCGATCTTTATGTCCCGGTCAGAACCCCGCAACCGGAAAAAACGACTCGCAAGGGTCCCAAAACAAAGGAAGACCAATGTTCATTACCCTTGAAGGTATAGAAGGCTGCGGCAAGTCGACCCAAAGCAGGATGATCCGTGACTATCTCCAGGCCAAGGGCATGACAGTCACCTCCACCCTGGAACCCGGAGGATCGACCCTGGGAACGACCCTGCGCCAGATCCTCCTGGACCCCAAGAACAGTGACATTACCGGGTTGACGGAATTGTTTCTCTACCTGGCTGACAGGTCCCAACATGTGTCATCGGTGATCCGCCCCGCCCTTGAACGGGGTGAGGTGGTGCTATGCGACCGGTTTGCCGATTCCACGGTTGTCTACCAGGGATACGGACGCGGGCTTGATCCCAAACTGCTCCACCAGCTGAACGAAGTGGCCGTGGACGCCACCTGGCCCGATCTGACCCTGCTTCTGGATCTTGACCCGGAAATCGGCCTCAAACGCGCCCTGACCCGTAATATCCAGGAAAACAAGCATGCAACAGAAGGCCGATTCGAAGCCGAAAGTCTGGCTTTCCATTCCCGGGTTCGCGAAGGCTATCTCACATGGGCAGCCCTCAACCGGGAACGATTCGTGGTCATTGACGCCACCGGCTCTGTGGAAGCAACCTTTGACGCCATCAAGGAAGCCATTGACGCCATGCTCTGAGATACAACACGACAAAAGCCGGTTTGTACGTGTGACCATCCCAAAAACGGTCCAGTGTGGCTCACGAACAAACCAGCAACATACCCTGCATTTTCAAATGGCGTATGGTCATGCGCCAAGAGGTGTTTTTCGGATGACCTCTTTCCGGTCGGCCTCCTCGTATCCATCATGACCCATGAGACGCAATGCGACCAAGCATCCCCATACGGACCATCCACGACGTCAGCATCCTCACCTTCCCCAAAATCACCGATCCCAGGGGAAACCTGACCTTTGTGGAACAGGAACATCACATTCCCTTTGCCATCAGCCGAGCCTACTGGATCTACGATGTCCCGGGCGGCGGCAAACGCGGGGGACACGCTTACAAAAATCAGCAGGAGTGCATCATTGCCTTGTCCGGCAGTTTTGATGTCTATCTTCATGACGGCTCGACCCAGAAGACCGTCAGTCTGAACAGGGCCTATTACGGGCTCTACATCCCGAGCATGATCTGGCGCAGAATGCAGAACTTTTCCACCAATGCGGTCGCCCTTATCCTGGCCTCCCATCCTTATGACCAGAAGGATTACATTCGCGACTTTGAAAAATTCAAGACCCTCAACAGGACCGGATCATGAGCACGACCATTGATGATTGCAAACTGATCAAGCTGGACCGGTTCTATGACACCAGGGGATCGCTTACTCCCATCTACAATCAGGTCCACATCCCCTTTGACATCGCCAGGACCTATTACCTGTACGATGTGCCCGGGGGCATGAACCGGGGCGGACATGCCCACAAGCAGCTACAACAGCTCATCGTTTGCGTCATGGGAGCCTTTGACGTGATTCTGGATGACGGCACACGCAAGAAAACGGTCCGCCTGGAGCGGGCCTATTACGGGCTCTACGTCCCCCGGATGATCTGGCGGGAACTGATCCATTTTTCCTCGGGAGCCATCTGTCTGGTTCTGGCCTCCCTTCCCTATGATGAGCACGAATATGTGCGCAATTACGAGACCTTTCTGAAACGCAAACAGGCACAATCATGATTCCTTTCCTCGACCTTGCATCCGTCAACCAGGTCTATCGTGACGAACTTATAGCCGCCGCAACCCGCGTCATTGATTCGGGTTGGTACATCCAGGGCCGGGAAGTCCAGGCCTTTGAAAACGAATTTGCCGCCTTTTGCGGAGTTTCCCATGCCATTGGTGTTGGGAACGGCCTGGACGCCCTGACTCTCATTCTGCGGGCCTACATGGAAATGGGCGTCATGAACGAGGGAGACGGAATCATCGTTCCGGCCAACACCTATATTGCCACCATCCTGGCCATTACGGAAAACCGTCTGACTCCCATTCTGGTGGAACCGGACCCGGCAACCTGCAATCTGGATCCCCAATCGGCCAGGAACTTCCTTGAATCAGGCTGCATTCCTGGAACATCAGAGACATTTCCCATCGATCGGATCAAGGGAATCATGCCCGTGCATCTCTATGGCCGTCTAGCTCCCATGGAGGCCATCAACGCCATCGCTGCCACCTACCAGCTCAAGGTCATTGAAGATGCGGCCCAGGCCCACGGCGCCTGCCGCAACGGACAACGGGCCGGAAGTTTCGGCGATGCTGCAGGATTCAGCTTCTATCCGGGCAAAAACCTGGGTGCCCTGGGTGATGCAGGGGCCGTGACAACAAATGATCCAGCCCTGGCCGCCATGGTCCGGGCGCTGGGCAATTACGGCTCGCACAAAAAATACATCAACGAGGTTGCCGGAATCAATTCCCGGCTGGACGAAATGCAGGCAGCCCTGCTTCGGGTCAAACTCGCCCACCTGGACGAGGACACACAAAAACGACGCATGGCAGCCCGGGCCTATATGCAGGGCATTTCCCATCCCGGGATCAACCTGCCCATGGACACGGGAGATGATTCCCATGTATTCCATCTTTTTACCATCAGGACAAAGCACCGGGACGCGCTGAGAGCCCATCTGGAAAACAACCACATTCAGACCCTGATTCACTACCCCATTCCCCCGCACCTGCAAAAGGCGTATGCAGCATGGTCATCCCACTCCCTGCCCATTACCGAGTCCATACACCGGGAAATCCTGAGTCTGCCCATGGGACCGACCATCACCCAGAAAGAAATCCAACATGTCATCACCTGCATCAACGCCTTTGACCAGCCATGATGTTCCGACCCGGGAACAGCCCTTACGGCATCATGGTCAAAATATTATTTTCATGCACACTTTATCCCGCATCCTGCATACCTACCCATGTCCGAACCAATAACCGCACTCATCTGCACCTTCAACGGCGAACGACTTCTGGAAAAAACCCTTGCCAGTCTGGATTTCTGTGACCATATACTGGTGATCGACTCGGGGAGTACGGACAGGACCCGGGACATTGCCCGTGCAGCCGGTGCCGAGATTGTTTTTCATCCCTTTGAAGGCATGATCGCCCAGCTGCAATTCGGATTCACCAAGGTTACGACCCCGTGGGTGATCACTCTGGACCAGGACGAATACCTTTCCCCGGAGCTGCGGGCCAATGTGCAAAAGACACTTGATCATCCCGGAGCGTGCACCGGATTCTTTCTGTCCAGACGATCCTTTTATTACGACCGGTTCATCATGCATAGCGGATGGTACCCGGATCACCTGCTCAGACTGTTCAGGCCCGAGGCCGTGGAAATCCTGGGCACCCTGCCCCACGAGGAAATCCATCCCCGAGGGGAAACAGCAACGCTGTCCGGGGACATTATCCACTACCCTTACAGGAACCTTGCCGAACATCTGGCCAAAATCAATTCCTACACCCAAACGGCAGCAGATGAACTGGCCCGACGCGGAGTTTCAGGCTCCCTGGCCAAGGGAATGAGCCATGGGGTGGGCAAATTTCTCAAGCAGTATATTATCAAACGAGGCTTTCTTGATGGCAAGGCAGGATTCATCCTGGCAGTGCACGCCTTTTTTTATGCCTTCCATAAATATATCCGCATTGACGAACCCAAACCGCAACAGGAGTCGGATCATGAAACATGATGTCAAACTCTATGCCCTGTCCACATGCATCCATTGCAAGAATACCAGGCAATTCCTGGACGACAACGATACCGACTACGATTGCTGTTATGTGGACAAATTGGAAGGAGAGGAACGCGTCAAGGTTATCGAAGAGATCAAGAAGCTCAATCCGAACCTGTCCTTTCCCACCCTGTGCATCGGTGATAAGGTCATTGTGGGATACAAAAAGGATGAAATCAAGGAGGCCCTTGACGCATGAACGCGGAACAACTCTACGAACAGCTCAAGAAATTTCAGGAATCCAAGGGCTATTTTTTCAATAAGGACAAGGAAATGGTCATGGCCCTTCTTGACAGCCTGCTGGTGAACAAGGAGCGTTACGGCTACATGGCCTGTCCGTGCCGACTGGCCTCGGGCGATTATCACAAGGACAAGGACATCCTGTGCCCGTGTGAATACCGTTCAAAGGATGTGGAGGAATACGGGGCCTGCTTTTGCGGTTTGTACGTGTCCGAGGCCTGGAACAACGAAGCCATCCCCCACGAAACAGTACCCGAACGCAGGGACCCTGCACGGGTACTCGCAGGACTGGGCATCGAGGATTGATTGACACGTCCGTATCCGCTCTTTAAGGACGTGCTTCACCCATTCAAGGAGACAAACTCATGGAACTCAAGGAAAGAGTACAGCAGGCACTGGAACAGGTCCGCCCTGCCCTGCAGGCCGATGGCGGAGATGTGGAATTTGTGGAACTGACCCAGGACGGCGTGGTCAAGGTCCGCCTTCAGGGCGCCTGCAAGGGCTGCCCCATGTCCCAGATGACCCTCAAGCAGGGGATCGAAAAATTCCTGCTCAAGGAAATTCCCGAAATCAAGGCTGTCGAATCCGCATAACACATTGTCGGAACGAACAACTTCCTGCAATGCGTTACCCCCCTGGCGTCTATCCCCCGTGTCATGCCAGAAGCAGCACCGGTACCCACATGGCCGGTGCTTCATCCCATGTCGGTACACACCGTCTACTTGGCGGTCTTGAGCATCCATTTCCAAGACCCTTGATGGCCCAGGCACAAACCCGGATCACGCCCGGGACGGCACCAGGTATCACAACCCGCTTGCAAGCGGCATTTTTATTTGTATCGAACATCGTCCATCTACTTATGGATTCCGGAGACCCCAACCATGCAACCCCTAGTAACCCGTTTTCCCCCGAGCCCCACTGGCTTTTTGCATATCGGCGGTGCACGTACCGCCCTGTTTAACTGGCTGCTTGCCCGGCAACAGCAAGGCACCTTTGTCCTGCGCATCGAGGACACGGACCGTGCCCGATCCACCCAGGAAATGACCAATGCCATTCTCGAAGGCATGACCTGGCTGGGCATGGACTGGGACCAGGGGCCGTATTTTCAGAGCGAACGCACGGACATCTACAACAAATACGTGGACCAGCTTCTGGAAACCGGGCATGCCTATTATTGCCAGTGTACTCCCGAACAAGTGGAGGCCATGCGCACCAAGGCACGCAAAGAAGGCAGAAAGCCCAAATATGACGGAACCTGTCGGGAACGGGGCCTGGGACCCGGCCCGGGAAGAGTGGTCCGGTTCAAAACCCCTCTCACCGGCAAAACCATCTACGAGGATCTCATCAAGGGGTCCGTGGCCGTGGACAACCAGGAACTGGACGATTTCATCATTCGCAGAGCCGACGGAAGCCCCATCTACCACATGTCCGTGGTGGTGGACGACGCCCTTATGAAGGTGACCCACATCATCCGGGGGGATGATCACGAAAGCAACACCCCCAAACAGGTTCTCCTGTACAAGGCCCTGGGATTCGATGTTCCCCAATTCGGTCACGTGCCCATGATCCTTGGCCCGGACAAGAAAAAGCTCTCCAAGCGTCATGGCGCCACCTCGGTCATGGTCTACAGGGACATGGGGTATCTGCCCGAAGCCATGATCAATTACCTGGCCAGACTGGGCTGGTCCCACGGCGATCAGGAAATTTTCTCACGGGAAGAGCTTATTGAACATTTTTCCACGGATCACCTGGGCAAGTCCGCATCCGTGTTCGACATGGACAAACTTAATTGGCTCAACGCCCATTACATCAAGGAAGCGGATATTGACCGGCTGGCCCATATCCTTGCCTGGCATTTTGAACGTATGGGATACGCCGATCTGGACAAGGACTTTTTGAAAACCATCATCCCCTTGTATCAGCCACGGGCCAAAACCATGCAGGAAATGGCCGACCAGGCACTGTTCTTCATCCTGGATGCCCAGGCCATTGAATACGATCCCAAAGCGGTCAGAAAATTCCTCAAGCCCGAACACCGGGAGCACCTGCGCAACCTGCATGCCCGGTTTGCCAACCTGCCCACCTTTGACCAGAAATCCCTGGAAAATGTGGCCGCGGCGTACCTCGAGGATCAAAACATCAAGTTCAAGGCCATTGCTCAACCCATTCGAGTGGCCCTGACAGGTAAAACCGTAAGCCCCGGTCTTTTCGAAACCATGGAAGCCCTGGGCAAGGAACAGACCCTGGCCCGTATGAAACGGGCAATGGAATTACCGGAAGAATAGGAAACAGTGTCCAGACCGCCGGGAATACGTTGTCTCAACATTGAAACCGGCACGTCCCCATTCCATCCGAGTTATCACTTTGCCCGATTTTTCTGCCGTCATCCCGGCGCATGTCGGGATGACGGCAGCACCCCCTGGACGTGGCTTTGCCCTCAACCACAACCCCCTTTTTTGTGCCCATATACGACTATCAAAACACCCACCGCTATTTCGCCCAAATCGCCGACGGTCTTGAACCCCTGGGTGCCCAGGAACTTGCCGAACTGGGCGCTACGGATATTGCCACCACCTTTCGGGGACTCTTTTTCCATGCAGATACCCCGGCTCTCTACCGGATCATCTACCAGTCCAGACTCATCACCAGAGTCAATGCACCGTTGATCTCCTTTGCCTGTCACGCAACCAAATATCTGTACAAACGGGCCAGGGCCATCAACTGGTCGGATTTCATGAAGGTCCATCAGACCTTTGCCGTGTTCAGCCATGTCTCGGGTTCGGCCATCAACAACTCCCATTACGCATCCCTGTGTCTCAAGGACGCCATTGTGGATTTTTTCCGGGACAAAACCGGCACCAGGCCCAATGTGGACGCCAAAACCCCGGATGTCTGGTTTCATCTGCATATCCGGGAAAACCACGCCACCATCAGTCTGGAACTTTCAGGAGGCTCCCTGCACCGGCGCGGCTATCGCCAGGAATCCGTTGACGCCCCCATGCAGGAAACCGTTGCAGCGGCGGTGGTACGCTTGTCCCAGTGGACCGGAACCACCCCCTTGTGCGATCCCATGTGCGGATCGGGTACCCTGCTTTGCGAAGCCGTCATGCACGCCCGACACATGCCTGCAGGATATCTGCGCAACCATTTCGGATTCGAGCACATGCCCGAATTTTCCCCGACCATCTGGAAGAGGGTC
Source organism: Desulfoplanes formicivorans (assembly GCF_001748225.1). NCBI lineage: Bacteria > Pseudomonadati > Thermodesulfobacteriota > Desulfovibrionia > Desulfovibrionales > Desulfoplanaceae > Desulfoplanes > Desulfoplanes formicivorans. Next base: position 91,068 of record NZ_BDFE01000008.1, on the reverse strand, counting down.
AAAAGCGAGGCCGACTCAAAGATCATTGATCTCCCTTCCGGCCTTGTCAGGGGTAACGACCGGGATCCACGGGCCATCCATGCCACCCGAACCAACCTGAACGTTCTGGGGGCAGCCACACAGGTCGTGCTCACCACCCGGGATGTCCGATCCATCCCGGATCTCTCGGGCACGACAATCATTACCAACCCCCCTTACGGCATCCGTCTGGGCAAAGAAGAGGAACTCAAAAAATTCTACAAGGACCTGGGCGATTTCCTCAAAAAGCGCTGCCTGGATTCCACCGCCTACATCTATTGCGGGAACCGCGAACTCATCAAATCCATTGGTTTGCGTACCAGCTTCAAAAAGGCCATCAAGAGTGGTGGCCTGGACGGCAGGCTGATCAAGATCGCAATCTATGCCACATCCCCAAAAGCCTCCAAACCGCCTACCAGATAAGCTTTCAAGGCAACCGGACCTCATGGTTGTAAAAAGGGGACGGTTGAAGTATCCTTGTTGGTATCTGTACCCCTGTCACAAGCCATAAGACATACCGTGCTTCACCTGGACGGGCCTGGTAGGGGCTACGTCCGACAACGCCTTGTCAATCAATGACCAACATCTCGCGCCATCTCCCGAGATGGTATCGAACCAGCATGCACAGACTCAAAAAAACGATATAGCACAGCACGCACGACCAGGCGAACCAGAGCCCCAGGCCCAACCACAGGATGCCGATGCTCAGGGGAACGAGCATGCAGCCCAAAGCGGCGACAGCCGTCGCCTTCATGATGAAGGCCGTATCTCCTGCTCCCTTGAGGGCACCGGCAAAAACAAAGGTCATGACGTCGAATCCGAGATAGACAAGCACAATGTACAACAGACTCTTGCCCGTCTCCATCACATACGCATATTCCCCGGCCGTAAAGCCCACCGGTTTGAACAATCCCAGCAATGCCTCGGGAAATATCAGGTAGATGATGCCCACGCACACGGTATAGGCGGCAGCGATCTGCATACTGGCCATAGTCACCCGTTCGGCCCAGGGGGGATTGCCACCTCCCAGGGCCTGACCGACCAGAATGCTTGTCCCCAGGGAAAACCCGACCAGAGGCATGAAAGCGATTCCGTTGATGTTCAGGACGATGTTCGTGGCAGCCAGCTCCTGCACCCCGATATGCCCGACAATGGCGGTGAAAACAGTAAACGCAAAAATATCCAGAAAAAACTGAAATCCATTGGGGAATCCGAAACGCACCAGACGCTTGAACAGGGTCGCATCCGGTCGGACCGATGCAAACAGGGAAAAATCGCGGCCGTGACCGGGCGAAAAAACAAGACATCCCAGTACGGTTGCCACCACAACCCAGGACATACCCGTGGCCACAGCTGCTCCCTGCATACCCCATTGGGGAAATAGCCACACGCCGTTGATCAGGCAGTAATCAAGGGGAATATTCAGGCACATCCCAAACAGGGTGACCAGCATGACGGGCCGTGTCCGACCAAGGCCCATGAAAAAACCGGAAAAAACCGCGCCCAGAACCTGGAATCCGGCGAACAGGCAGAGGATGGAAAAATAAACGACTTCAAGTTTCTTCACCTCCGGGCTGTGGTTCATGAGATCAAAGACATGGTCTCCCACGAAACTGCACGCCACAAAAACAACCGTGGCCGCCAGAGCAAAATACACGCCCTGCCAGAGCACCCGGCCCACCTTGTCCAGCCGACCCGCCCCGGTATACTGCGCCACGAACACGGAAACATACCCGCCCGTGCCAATGAACACGGACATGACCAGCAGGGCCATGAGTCCCGAAGGCACGGCAGCCGCCAGGGCGTCAAGGCTGTAACGTCCAAGGAAAACCCGATCCGTGAACTCCATGACCGTGGTCGCCCCCATACTCAAAACAAGGGGAAAACTGACACGAATGACCTCGCCGTGGGGGCCGGTTCTCTTTTGCTGGGTATGCATGATGTACATGCCCCTTTTTTGCTTCAATGCTGAATGCTCCTGCCAGGCGGATGTACCCTTGTGCCCAACGGCAAACACGGGCAGGATACAACCGGAAGGCACAAAAAAAAGGCGGCCCTTGCAGGTCGCCCTTTTGTGCGCTCAAGAAAAAAATGCTATTTGGCAACCGGCTTGGTTACCGAACCGGACCGAATGCACCGGGTACACACGGACATCTTTTTCACTTCGCCGGAAGGAAGCTGTACCCGGACCTTCTGCAGATTGGGCATGAAACGGCGTTTGCTCTTGTTGTGTGCGTGACTGACGTTGTTTCCTACCTGGGGCTTTTTCCCACAGATTGCGCATTCTTTAGACATTATATCCTCCTGGAATAAAACTGAAATTTTCAATCAAATACAAAATGGCGAAAAACCTTGGGATGGAGCAGGCACCCCGAGCAGGCTTCAAGGAAGAGGATCTCTTATCCGGACCTCCCAAAAATAGCAAGTGCAAAATCCTTGACATTGAAAATGAACTCACTATAGAAACTTCTCCTTCGAGGCAAGCATGCAAACACAGTGGATAGCTCTTCATGACATCCCGGCGAACGGCCGGGAATTTTCTTTTCATGATCAAGACATTTGGAACCGTCTTTTTGATGATTATGCCCTGCCATGCCGGGCCGAGCAACCCGTGCGGGTCGATTTCACCATCATCCCGGCCAACGACGGCATTTTTGTCCAGGGTACCGTGAGTGGCACGGTTATCCTTGGATGCAGCCGATGTCTGGAAGATGCCCGCATCGTTTGCAACGAGCCGTTCGACTTCTTCGAACCTCTGGTGGCCGATGACAACGCATCCAGGAACAGTCTGGTCCGGGAACAGGCCGGGATTCTTGAATTTGATATCATCGGGCTGGCTTGGGAGCAGTTTATCATGGCCCTGCCGGACAAGCCGTTGTGTTCCCCGACGTGCAAGGGGATATGTCCTGATTGCGGCCAGAACCTGAACGCCGGAACATGCACGTGCAGGAAAGAAGTCGGCGATCCGCGGCTCAGCGTTCTCAGGAACCTCAAAATTTCCAAAAACTGATTTCTTCCCTTTACAATATTACTTATTACGAGGTGGAACAACCATGCCATTACCCAAGAAAAAAACCTCCAAGTCCAAAAGAAACATGCGCCGTTCCCACGATCATGTGGATGTTCCCAATTTCATCTATTGCGAATGTGGCGAAGCAACCATGCCTCACACCATCTGCCCCGGTTGTGGCAAGTACCGCGGCCGGAACTATGTAACCAAGGACACGGATGCCTAACCATCCGTCCGGAGTGTGCATAGCGGTCGATGCCATGGGCGGCGACTTCGGACCTGAAGTCGTGGTCAAGGGTGCGATCGAAGCGTCTCAGGCAACAGGGATCTCCCTTCTCCTGGTTGGCCGAGAAGAGGAGATCCACAAAGAACTCGCCAAGTACAAGACCGACAAACTCCCCATTCAGGTTGTCAATGCATCCCAGGTTGTCGGGATGACAGACAAACCCTCCGACGTCCTGCGCAGGAAAAAAGATTCCTCCATTCATGTGGCCTGTCGGCTGGTCAAGGAGGGACAAGCCCACGGTGTTGTCAGTGCGGGTAATTCCGGTGCCATTCTGGCATGCGGCATGTTTGTGCTGGGGCGGATCAAGGGTGTGGAGCGTCCGGCCCTGGCAACCATTCTGCCCACGGAAAAAAATCCCTTGGTTTTTCTGGACGTCGGCGGCAATATGGATTGCAAGCCTTATCACTTGGTGCAATTCGGAGTCATGGCCGAAGTTCTGGCCAAGGATCTGTTGGGAATCCCCAACCCCAAGGTCGGACTTCTGAGCATAGGAGAGGAAGAAGGCAAGGGCAATATCCTAGCCAAGGAAGCCTACAAGCTGTTCAAGCTCTCCTCCATGAATTTCGTGGGCAATGCAGAAGGCCGAGATCTGTTCACAGGCAATTTTGATGTTATCGTCTGTGACGGTTTTGTGGGCAACGCGGTTCTCAAGGTCAGCGAAGGGGTCGCCAAATCCATTTCCAGCATTCTCAAGGCAGAAATCAGGAAAAGTCTTCTGTTTCGGTTCGGATGCCTTCTGGCTCTACCGGTATTCAGACGACTGGCCAAACGACTTGACTATGCCGAATACGGAGGAGCTCATCTTTTGGGACTCAATGGCACTGCCATTGTCTGCCACGGTGCTTCCAATGTCCGCGCCATCCGCATCGCCATTGAAAAGGCCGCAGAATTTGTGGCCAGCCAGGCCAACGAACATCTGGTCAAGGGGCTCAAGGCAAACAAGGAACTCGCCCAGTTCGGCAAACGGGCCAAGGCCTGACAATCGTCCGTGATTTTCGCACCCCAACCTTCCCAATCAGGTACTCTCCATGCCCGGATACACCTCCATTATGGGACTTGGCTACCATGTCCCCGAACGGATCCTCACCAATGAGGATCTTGAGAAGACCATCAATACCAGTGACGAATGGATAACTTCCCGCACCGGTATCAAAACGCGTCACATTGCCCCTCCCCAAACAGGAGCATCAGTACTGGCGCTGGAGGCTGCCACCAAGGCACTGGCCGACGCAGGACTGACTCCTGCCGATCTCACGCACATCATTGTTCCCACGTTCACGCCTGACTACTACGTGCCAAGCACGGCATGCATTCTCCAGCACAAACTGGGCATCCCGGGCATTCCTGCCATGGATGTCTTTGCCGCGTGCTCGGGTTTTCTCTACGGTCTGGAACAGGCACGCGCCCTTGTGGCCCTGTATCCCCAGGCCCGCGTGCTGGTTGCGGCCAGTGAGATTATCTCTTCGCGTACGGACTTCACGGATCGCTCCACCTGCGTGCTCTTTGGTGATGGAGCCGGTGCGGCCATTGTAGGCAAGACCACCTCCGAACAGGATGGCGGGCGTATTCTGGATGTTCTACTCAGTGCCGACGGATCCCTAGGCGATCTGCTCACGGTAAAAGGCGGTGGTTCAGCTTGCCCGGCCGTTCGCGACCAACGCATCGGCCCCGACTTTTTCATTCAAATGGAAGGTAGGGATGTTTTCAAGCACGCGGTAAGGTCCATGGCCTGCGTCTGCAACGACATTCTGGCCAAAAACCAGATGACCTCCGGGGATGTGGACCTGATCATTCCCCACCAGGCCAATATTCGCATCATCCAGGCCCTGGGCAGAAAACTGGACATCTCCATGGATCGTATTTTCGTCAACGTGGACCGCTATGGCAACACCTCGGCTGCTTCCATTCCCATTGCCCTGGCCGAGGCCAAGTTGCAGGGACGGATCGCACCCGGGGATACCGTCCTGCTGACCTCCTTTGGTGGAGGATTCACGTGGGCATCGGCTTTGATCAGATTCTAGAATCCTACATTTCGAGGTGAACGCCATGACTGAGAAACTCACCAGCACCGCCCTTGTCACCGGAGGATCGCGTGGTATCGGCAAGGCCATTGCCCTGCGTCTGGCCCGGGATGGCTATCAGGTCTACCTGACCTATGTGAGCAAACCAGAACAGGCTCAGGCTGTTTGCGAAACCATCCGGGAAAACGGCGGCACAGCTCGTTGCTTCAGGATCGATGTGAGCGACTGGAGCCGGGTCAAGGAGTTCTTCAAAAGCGAGATCAAGAACAAGGTCCGCCTGGATGTGCTCGTGAATAATGCCGGGATCACCAAGGACGGCCTGATCATGCGCATGAAGCCCGATCAGTGGCAACAAGTACTTGACGTGAACCTTGGAGGATGCTTTGTGTGCCTGCAACAGGCTGCGCTGATCATGATGAAGCAGCGTTACGGCAGGATTATCAACATCACCTCGGTTGTTGGTCAGAGAGGCAATGCAGGACAGGCCAACTACGCCGCTTCCAAAGCGGGTATCATCGGCCTGACCAAGACGGCTGCCCAGGAATTGGCCGGGCGTTCCATAACGGTCAATGGAGTTGCCCCCGGGTTCATCCAGACCGACATGACTTCGGTACTGTCCGAAGACATTCAGCAGAAATTTCTGTCCAACATTCCAACCGGAACCCTGGGCACCCCTGAAGATATCGCCGAAGCCGTTGCCTTTCTCGCTTCTCCCCGGGCGGGATACATCACGGGTCAGATTCTGGGTGTCAACGGTGGAATGTACTGATTGATTCGATCCACTGTCAGGCAAGGTGACGTGTCCGTTCCTTGCCATCCCCCAAACCATCAAGCATTGTATTGTACGTGGAGGCAAATATGTCCGTAGAAACCAAAGTGAAGGAAATAGTCATCGAACAGCTCGGTGTCAGCAGTGACGAAATCAAGACAACCTCGTCCTTTGTCGAGGACCTCGGCGCCGATTCCCTGGATCTGACCGAACTGATCATGGCCATGGAAGAGGAATTCGACATTGAGATCGAAGACGAAGACGCCCAGAACATTGCCACGGTTCAGGACGCTGTCAAATATATTGAAGCCCATATGTAGCTGATCGCCCAAGGGTGTTCGTGCCGTTTCCAGGAGCGAACACCCTTTTTGCAACCTGATGCCGGGGCAACGGCCGACGCCGTTGTTGTCGTATCCTTTTCATGCGCTGTTCGCGGACGACCGGGTTCCCGTGTCAGGGAACATTCATGCCGACCTTCTCTCCTCTTCTTTCCGCCCTTTCCGACAGCACCCGCCCCCAGCAGCACCGGGCTCGCGTTTTCAAGGTAGCCCCCGTAATGAATCACAATCAACCACTGTTCATGAGGATAGCATGATTGGAAAAAGGGTTGTTGTTACAGGACTTGCAGCCATCACCCCCATAGGTAACGATCTTGCGACAAGCTGGTCGAACCTGCTTCGGGGAGTCTCCGGGATTGGACCCATCACCCATTTCGACTGTTCGGAATTCCAGACAAAAATCGCGGGTGAACTCAAGGACTTCCATCCCGAAGAGATCATTCCCCCCAAGCAGCTCAAACGGATGGACCGGTTTGCCAGGATCGCGGTTGTTGCAGCCCATCAGCTTCTCGAGGATGGAAACTTCACCATCAGCCCGGAAGAAGCTGCCCGGTGCGGGGTCATTCTCGGATGCGGTCTGGGAGGGCTCAAGACCATCGAAGACTTTCACACGCGGCTTGTGAAACGTGGTCCCAACAAGGTTTCCCCCTTTTACATCCCCGAACTCATCGCCAATATGTCTGCGGGCCAGGTATCCATCATGTCCGGAGCCAAGGGGCCCAACCTGACCACCACCTCGGCCTGTGCCTCGGCCCTCCACGGCATTGGTTACGCCTATTCAGACATCAGACTCGGTCGGGCAGATGTCATGATCACCGGCGGGGTGGAATCAACCATCACCCCCATGGGAGTCTCCGGATTCAATGCCATGAAGGCCCTGTCCACCCGCAACAACGAGCCGGAAAAGGCCAGTCGCCCTTTTGACAGGGATCGTGACGGTTTTGTCATTGGAGAAGGCTGTGGCCTGCTCCTTCTGGAATCCCTTGATCACGCCCTGGCCCGAGGGGCCAGGATTTACGCTGAAGTAGGCGGATATGGCGCCTCTTCGGACGCCTATCACATGACCGCTCCCGACCAGACCGGGGCAGGCATGGCCATGGCCATGCAGGCAGCCATGGTCGATGGGGAAATCGCCCCGAAGGACATCGACCATGTCAATGCTCACGGCACATCAACCATGCTCAACGATCTGAGCGAATCCAGAGCGTTGAAAATGGTCTTTGGCGACCACGTAACCAACATTTCCGTCACGGCCAACAAATCCATGATCGGCCATCTCCTGGGCGCGGCCGGAGGCGCGGAAAGCGTATTCACGGCCATGAGCATTGCCAACTCGCTGGTGCCCGGGACCATCAACCTGGACAACCCCGACGACGAATGCGATCTGAACCATGTCATTGGAAGCCCCCGCGAACAGCAAATCAACCATGCCCTGTGCAATTCCTTTGGATTCGGCGGCACCAACGCCTCCATCCTGTTCAAACGCTACAACCGATAACACGCAGTCTGACCAGTGACCCGGCATAAACGCGTTCCACGCAAAAGGCCCGTTGTCAGGCAGTGCCTGGTTCGGGCCTTTTGCTTTGACACCCGGGCAAGAGAACCGTATCGTTCACGGAATTTTCATCAACCGACCCTTGCCCCAAGACGGCCAGCCAATGAACCTGGCATCCACCCCCTTATTTATCGCAGGAGAACCTCATGGGCACTCTCGAACATACTGATCCGGAAATCTTTCAAACCATTGTCAAGGAAAAGAATCGCCAAGAAAGCAAGCTGGAACTCATTGCTTCGGAAAATTTCACGTCTCAAAGCGTCAGGGAAGCCATGGGCTCCATCATGACTCACAAATATGCCGAAGGCTATCCCGGCAAGAGATACTACGGCGGTTGCGAATTCGTGGATATGGCCGAGAACCTGGCCAGAGAACGGGCCAAGCAGCTTTTCGGGGCCGAATATGTCAATGTTCAGCCCCATTCGGGATCACAAGCCAACATGGGCGTCTACTTCGGGGCCATCCAGCCCGGCGACACCATCATGGGCATGGATCTCTCCCATGGCGGCCACCTGACCCACGGCAGCCCGGTCAACTTTTCCGGCAAGCTTTTCAAGACCTGTTTTTACGGCGTGGAAAAGGAAACCGGCCTGATCGACTACGATCAGGTTCAGGCTGTTGCCGAAAAATGCCGTCCCCAAATCATTGTGGCCGGCGCCAGCGCCTATCCCAGGACCATCGACTTCAAGCGGTTCCGGGAAATTGCCGATTCCGTGAATGCCAAACTCATGGTGGACATGGCCCACATAGCCGGTCTCATTGCCGCAGGTCTGCATCCATCGCCCATCAAGCATGCCCATTTCACCACAACAACCACGCACAAAACCCTGCGCGGTCCCCGTGGCGGCATGATTCTCAGCTCCGAGGAGTTTGGAAAGATACTCAATTCCCAGATTTTTCCGGGGATCCAGGGGGGACCGCTCATGCACATCATCGCGGCCAAGGCGGTTGCTTTTGGCGAAGCCCTCAAACCCGCGTTCAAAACCTATCAGCAGCAGGTCATCGACAATGCCCAGGCCCTGGCCAAACATCTCCAGGATGCCGGTTTCAACCTGGTTTCACAAGGCACGGACAACCACCTCATGCTCATCGACCTGACCAACAAGAATGTTACCGGCAAGGATGCGGAAATCGCTTTGGACAAGGCCGGGATCACGGCCAACAAGAACACGATTCCCTTTGAAACCCGGTCCCCCTTTGTGACATCGGGCATTCGCCTGGGGACTCCAGCCGTTACCACCCGCGGCATGAAGCCAGAGCACATGGAAAAAATCGCTGCGTGGATCACGGCTACCATTGCAAATATTGACAATAAGACCAGGCTCACGGAAATCAGCAAGGAAGTAAAAACCTTTGCCCGCGACTTCCCGCTGTTCGCCTGGTAAGCAAGGAACAAACGCGGGGAGCCATCCCCGCGTCTACCTTGGGCCACGTGCACAACACGCCTGGGCCTTTTGACTGCACGGCCATGTTCGGCACGACCTTGAAGTCAACCGAACATGGCAGCCGGCAGGGACCACATGCAGCACGCGCTTGTCCTGCATGCTTAACGTACATGTTTTCATCCCCAACGTGACATCGTAACCATGCCAACCAACCCCGATCTTCTTCCTGTCAGGGATGACCGGATCCCCTGGCCCCAGTACTTCATGCAGATCGCCTATCTCGTGGCCCAGCGGTCCACCTGCCTGCGACGCAGAGTCGGCGCCATTGCCGTCCGGGACAAACGCATCCTGGCAACCGGATACAATGGTGCGCCCATCGGCCTCAAGCATTGCAAGGAGGTTGGATGTCTCAGGGAGCAGATGAACATCCCGTCGGGCGAACGCCACGAACTCTGCCGCGCACTGCACGCCGAACAAAACATCATTGTTCAGGCGGCCACCCACGGTGTAAGTATTGAGGGCGCCGAGCTCTACTGTACGACGCAGCCCTGTCTGATCTGCACGAAAATGCTGATCAATTGCCGATTCTCGGCCATCTATTTTGCAGAAGGCTATCCCGACCAGCTTGCTCGAGACATGTTTGACGAAGCAGGCATCACTTATAGGTCCCTTCCGGTGCAAACCCCATGATCCTCGATCAGACATTCAAGGAACAGTGCATGCGCAAGGCCATTGAACTGGCCCTGCGAGGCAGAGGAGCAACAGCGCCCAACCCCTGCGTGGGTGCGGTCATTGTCCGGGATGGTCTGATCGTGGCCTCGGGCTGGCATACCAGATGCGGCAAGCCCCATGCCGAGATCGAGGCCCTTGCCGATGCCCGGGCCAAGAACGTCGATCTGGCCAACTGCACCCTGTTCGTCACCCTGGAACCCTGCAACCATACCGGAAAAACCCCTCCCTGCACCCGGGCCATCATCCAGGCGAACATCCCCCATGTCGTGGTGGGAGCCATGGACCCCAATCCCCACGTTGCTGGTGGGGGAGCTGATTTTCTCAGACACCGCGGCGTCAGGGTGGAAACAGGCATTCTTGAACGGGAATGCCTGGATCTCATTGCCGATTTCACTGTATGGCAAACCAAAAGACGCCCCTATTCCATTCTTAAACTGGCCACGACCCTGGACGGCAAAATAGCCACCAGAACTGGCCATTCCGCATGGGTCAGCGGAGAAGAATCCCGAGCCCGTGTTCATGCCCTCAGGGCCATTGCCGGCGCCATCATTGTGGGCGGGGAAACCTTCAGAAAGGACAATCCTTCCCTGACGTGCAGGCAACAGGGATTTGACGGTCCCCAACCCCTGGCGGTGATCGTCACCGGTCATTTGCCCCCAACCCCGGAAGTTTTCACCCTGCTTACCAGCCGTCCTCAAGAGGTCATGTTCTGGACAACGGCTCAGGAAGCCGGTTCAGACCGGGGAAAACGCCTCCAGGACCTTGGCTGCTCCATCCTTGCCCTGCCTGCTTGCCAATCAGGCCTTGATCTCCAGCAAGGATTCGTCCATCTATACCGCCAATGCGCATGTCACTATGTGCTGTGCGAAGGCGGAGGCTTTTTGGCCATGTCCCTGATACGCCAACACCTGGCCGATGAAATCAACATCTACCAGGCCATGAAAATACTGGGGGACAACCAGGGCAAGGCCTGCTTTTCCGGCCGCTCCATCACTTCCATGGAAAAGGCCGTGTCCCTGCGCCTGGGCCAGGCAACCCGCTGTGGCGACGATCTTTTTTTGAGATTATGGCCCAGCTGACCGTGAAATAGCGTTGCATTTGAAAAGTTGAACCCTGTCGGACAAACGTCCCGCGCCCCATGAGGAATGATTTCTGTTCCCCCGCTGCACGAGACACAAGGAAACCACCATGTTTACCGGACTCATCCAGGCCGTTGGCACCATGCTGGCCATTGAGAACAAGGGCAGGGAAACGCGCCTGCGCATAGCCACCGATACCAGGATGCGACAATTCATTCCTGGCGAATCCATTGCGGTCAACGGGGTCTGCCTGACGGTTGAAATCTTTTCCACCGACTGGTTTTCTGTTTATGCCTCGGCCGAAACCATGTCCCGAACCAATTTGGGGGGACTACAGGTTGGCAGTTTGGTCAACCTGGAACGGGCTCTGGCCCTGGGTGATCGCCTGGGCGGGCACCTGGTTTCCGGCCATGTGGACTGTGTGGCAACGGTCAAGCAGATCAATCCGGCCGGTGAATCGCGCATCTTTACCCTTGAATTCGATCCCGAGCATTCTCCCCTGGTCATCCCCAAAGGGTCCGTGGCCCTGGACGGAATCAGCCTGACCGTCAATGATTGCGGAAAAGGATTCCTTACAGTAAACATCATCCCCGCCACCCAGAAGGAAACAACCATAGGAAAATGGCAACCGGGTACGGCCGTCAACATGGAAACCGATATCATCGGCAAATACGTCCGCAGCATGACCGCTTCCTGGACCGGCACGGACGAACATGAAGATTCGTCACGAATCAGCATGGAATTTCTCAGGCAAAACGGCTTTTAGAACAATCAGGCATATCTCTCAATAAATCTTCATACCAGTCCCCAAGGACATTCGAGGTTATCATATCATGTCCACGAAAACATGTTCCTGCTCCATTGAAGAAGCCCTGGAAGACATCAAACAGGGCAAGATGATCATCCTGGTCGATGATGAAGACCGGGAAAACGAAGGCGATCTGTGCCTTGCAGCCGAAAAAGTCACACCTGAAGCCATCAACTTCATGGCCACCCACGCCAGGGGCCTCATTTGTCTGGCTATGGCACCGGAACTTGTCGACAAGCTTCAGCTGCCCCTGATGACCCAGCGAAACACGTCCAAATTCGGAACCAACTTCACGGTTTCCATTGAGGCGGCCCAGGGAGTGACAACGGGCATCTCCGCCTATGATCGGGCCACCACCGTGCTTACGGCCGTTCAGGACGATGTTACCCCGGAAGACATTGCCACTCCCGGGCACATGTTCCCCCTGCGGGCCCGACCCGGCGGGGTTCTCGTTCGGGCGGGTCAGACCGAAGGAAGCGTTGATCTTGCCCGTCTCGCAGGGCTCAAACCCGCGGCCGTGATCTGCGAAATCATGCGCGAAGACGGCAACATGGCCAGACGCCCGGCCTTGGAAGAATTCGCAGCCAAGCACGACATGAAAATTGTCACCTGCGAAGACCTCATCAGATACCGCTCCAAATTCGACTCCCTGGTTTACCGGGTGAGCGAAGCCAAACTGCCCACCTGTTACGGAGAGTTCAGGGCCATTGCCTTTGAAAGCGACATTGACGACTACACCCACATCGCCCTGGTCAAGGGAGAGTGGGAAGAGGACGAACCCGTCATGGTCCGCGTCCACAGCGAATGTTTGACCGGGGACGTGTTCGGCTCCCTGCGTTGTGACTGCGGCGGTCAATTGCAGACAGCCATGCGCATGGTGGAGGCCGAGGGTAAGGGCGTCATTTTGTACATGCGGCAGGAAGGCCGGGGCATCGGACTGGGCAACAAGATCAAGGCGTACCATCTCCAGGATCAGGGCAGGGATACGGTCCAGGCCAACGAAGAACTCGGGTTTGCCCCGGATCTCAGGGATTACGGTATCGGCGCCCAGATCCTGGTCAACCTGGGCATCTCCAAGATGCGCCTTATGACCAACAACCCCAAGAAAATCATTGGGCTGGAAGGCTATGGTCTGGAAGTTGTCGAACGGGTGTCCATTGAGATCCCGCCGTGCACCGAAAACGAATTCTACCTGCTGACCAAGCAGGAAAAGATGGGCCATCTGCTCCATCTCAAGGAAAAGGCCGCAACAAGGAAGCAGCCCACCCAATCCAAATGACCCCAGAAATACGCAGCATCCGGAATGCATAACGGGAGTCAACCGCCTTTGGAACCACGGACCAAAAGCATCCAGACAACCAGCATGCGTCAACAGATACACGACAATTTACCCATTATCGGAGCTCATCATGCATCATATCACTACCATTGAAGGTCAGCTTGACGCCAAGGGACTCAAGTTCGCCATTGTGGCCGCCCGGTTCAACGACTTTATTGTGGATCGCCTGGTCGGCGGTGCCGTTGACTATATCCTCAGGAATGGCGGTTCACGGGACGATCTGACCATTGTCAGGATTCCCGGGGCCTTTGAAATGCCCCTAGTGGCCAAGAAGCTGGCCGCAAGCGGCAAGTACGACGGCATCATCTGCCTGGGTGCGGTCATCCGCGGAGCAACCCCGCATTTCGACTTTGTGGCTGCCGAAGCAGCCAAGGGCATTGCCCATGTCTGCCTGGACACCAATGTGCCCATTGGTTTCGGCGTCCTGACCACAGACAATCTGGAGCAGGCCATTGAGCGGGCCGGGAGCAAGGCCGGCAACAAGGGTGTGGAAGCTGCCGCAGCCACTCTGGAATCCATTCGCGTTCTGGAGCAGATTTAGACCATGGCTGGCAAAACTTCCCGGCGTAAGGAACGCCAATTTGCATTCCAGGTGCTGTATTCCGTCAATTTCGAAGACACGCCCCGCATGGACCGTGTGGACGCAACCTTTGCCAATTTTCTGGCAGCCGACACCCCGGACGACCAGACATCGGACATGTCCTTTGCCCGGAGCCTGGTTCATGGCGTGGTCACCCACATGGATGAACTGGACGCGACCATTGCCCGATTTTCCCGGCACTGGAAAATCTCGCGCATCGCCAACGTGGACCTGACCATTTTGCGGTTGGGCGTCTTTGAAATGCTGCACGTCCCGGATGTCCCTGTTCGGGTGGCCATCAACGAGGCCATCGAGCTGGCCAAGGATTTCGGTGACGACAACTCCAGAAACTTTATCAACGGCATTCTTGACGGTGTGGCCAAGAGTCTGACCAGGCAAGGCACTCCTCCCGACAAGGGCTGAGTCCAAAGGCGTGCATCCTGCAATTTCACGGCATGCACGCCCCTTGCAAATACATCACACCAACCCGCCACAGTCCTTTTTTTTCACGATACCACCCAAGGAACAAACATGTCTCTTTCTCACTACGATCCCGCAACCATCGAGAAAAAATGGCAGGAAATCTGGGAAACCAACCAGACATTCCATGTTGCAAATGTCAGCGACAAGCCCAAATACTATGTTTTGGAAATGTTTCCCTACCCTTCGGGACGCATCCACATGGGCCATGTGCGCAACTATTCCATCGGGGACGTGGTTGCGCGGTTCAAGCGGATGCAGGGATGCAATGTACTGCATCCCATGGGTTGGGACGCCTTTGGCCTGCCTGCGGAAAACGCGGCCATCAAGCACAAGACCCATCCTGCCAAATGGACCTTTGAAAACATTGATTACATGCGCACCCAGCTCAAACGGCTGGGATACTCCTATGACTGGACCAGGGAACTGGCCACCTGCCATCCCAAATACTACAAATGGGAACAGGCATTCTTCCTCAAACTTCTGGAAAAGGGACTGGTCTATCGGAAAAAGGCACCCGTCAACTGGTGTCCCTCCTGTCATACGGTTCTGGCCAACGAACAGGTGGAGGACGGGCTGTGCTGGCGATGCGATTCCGAGGTCGTGCACAAGGAGCTGTCCCAGTGGTTCCTCAAGATAACCGCCTATGCGGACGAACTCCTGGACTGTCTGGACAAGCTCGGCAA
This sequence comes from Desulfoplanes formicivorans, assembly GCF_001748225.1. NCBI lineage: Bacteria > Pseudomonadati > Thermodesulfobacteriota > Desulfovibrionia > Desulfovibrionales > Desulfoplanaceae > Desulfoplanes > Desulfoplanes formicivorans. Next base: position 75,982 of record NZ_BDFE01000008.1, on the reverse strand, counting down.
GGGATGGCCCGAACGGGTGCTGACCATGCAGCGCAACTGGATCGGCAAGAGCCACGGTATGGAGATCGACTTTGCCGTTGACGGCATGGACGAATCCATCACCGTGTTCACCACAAGGCAGGATACTCTGTTCGGGGCCACGTTCATGAGTCTGGCGCCTGAGCACCCCCTGGTGGACACCCTGATTGCGGGTAAACCCGAGGCCCGGGCCGTGCAGGAATTCAGGGACAAGGTGGACAAGATGGACCATATCGTGCGCACGGCCGAAGATCTGGAAAAGGAAGGATGCTTCACCGGAAGCTACTGCATCAATCCCGTCACCGGGATCAAGATGCCCATCTTTGTAGCCAATTTTGTCCTCATGGGCTATGGTACCGGCGCAGTCATGGCGGTTCCGGCCCATGACCAGAGGGATTTCGAATTTGCCCGCAAATACGATCTGCCCATCAAGGTGGTCATCCAGCCCAAAGATGAAACCCTTGACCCGGCCACCATGACCGAGGCTTATGCCGACCCGGGCTACCTGACCGCCTCGGGAGAATTCGACGGTCTTTTCAACGAAGAGGCCAAGGAAAAGATCGCCCAGACCCTGGACGCCAGGGGTATCGGCAAAAAGACCGTCAACTACCGTTTGCGGGACTGGAATATTTCCAGACAGCGGTTCTGGGGAGCTCCCATTCCCATTGTCTATTGCCCGGAATGCGGAGCCGTGCCGGTTGATCCGAAGGATCTGCCCGTGGAACTTCCCATGGACATCACCACCCGGGAGGACGGCAAGTCGCCCCTGCCGGACTATGCGCCCTTTGTGGAAACCACCTGCCCTCGATGCGGCAAACAGGCCCGCCGCGAAACCGACACCATGGATACCTTTGTGGAATCCTCCTGGTACTTTGCCAGGTATACGGACGCCCGAAGAACCGAGTCGGCCTTTGACCAGGAAGCCATCTCCTACTGGCTGCCTGTGGACCAGTACATCGGAGGGATCGAACATGCCATCCTGCACCTCCTGTATGCCCGATTCTGGGTCAAGGTACTGCGGGACATGGGAGAACTCCAGGGGGTGGACGAACCTTTCGAGAACCTGCTCACCCAGGGGATGGTCCTCAAGGACGGGGCCAAAATGTCCAAGTCCAAGGGCAATGTGGTTGATCCCAACAACCTCATCGAACAATATGGCGCGGACACCACGCGCCTGTTCTGCCTGTTTGCCGCGCCCCCGGAAAAGGATCTGGAATGGTCGGATGCCGGGGTGGAAGGAGCCCATCGGTTCCTGAACCGGCTCTGGCGACTCGTGGATGAACTTCTTCCCCTGCTGACACCTTGCGGGCCCACACGGTCCATGGACGGATTGACCTTGAGCAGCGAAGAAAAAGATCTGCGACGCAAGGAACATGAGACCGTGCTCAAGGCCACCACGGACATCCAGAACAAATTCCAGTTCAACACGGTCATTGCCGCGTCCATGGAACTGGTCAATCAGTTGTACAAGTCCAAGGAAACCATGAAGACCTCGGCCAACGGCCCCCTTCTGCTTTCCTCGGCCATCAGCTCGGTTCTGACCATTCTGGCTCCCATCACGCCTCACATCTGTGAAGAACTCTGGCAGGCCATGGGATATGAAACTCCCTTGTCGGAACAGCCCTGGCCCCATTATGATCCCAAGGCACTGTCCAAGGATGAAATCACCATCGTGGTCCAGGTCAACGGCAAACTCAGGGGCAGAATTGCCGTGCCTGCGGGGGCTTCAAAGCAATCGGTCCAAGAGGCGGCCCTGGCCGACCCCAATGTGGCCAAACACACCGCCGGCAAGACCATCCGCAAAATCATTGTCATCCCGGAGAAACTCGTCAATGTGGTCGTCAGTTAGAACTCTTGTTGTCTGGCTCGTGCTTGTCTGCTCCCTGGGGGGGTGCGGATACTCGTTGAGTGCCATGGCTCCCATTGAACTTCCCCGGGGCCAGACCCTTTTGTGCATAACCAAGTTCGAAAATCCGTCCACCGAATCCTGGCTTGAGCCTTCGCTTCGGGCGGAACTCCGGGACGAGTTCACCCGACGCGGTCAGGTCAGATGGGTCGGCAGGAACGAGGCCGAAACCCTGGTGACCATCCGGGTTCTTGGGTACTCGTCCTCAAGCACCCTCAAGGGATCGGACGACGAAACCGTGACATCGGCCATCCAGCTGCGTGTTGCCGTTGATATGTACAATGCCAACGATCACAACCTGATCTGGACATCGGGAACGATCTACGTGTCCCAATCCTTCAAGGGCGAATCCAACGAACAGGACGCCCGGGAAGATGCCGTTCGTCTTGCCGCGGAAAGAATTGCCGACCGTCTGGGACAGGCGTTTTAAAAGGCAGAAACCGGGAAACGTCCATTTCGAATCGACAACAAACCGTGCAGTCCGGCCAGGAGATACAGTGCTCCTGGCCGGAGGCACAATCACCCTCCGTCCATCATCTTTCCCCAACTGCCTCTCTCCCAACCATCAAACACCGGGAGCCGTCGTGATACACCCTTCTTCTCCCAGTTCCTCCCAAAACCAGCGTCCCGGTTTCAGTTTCTGTGTCTGTCCGGATCCCGAACGACTCAGGGAACATATTCGTCTCTGTCTGGAACACACCAAAACGGATTGGGAAAACAAGGTCTTTTGGGGCGATGAGGATATTTCCCCGGCCTTTTGGCAGGCCCTTTCCGTGCCCAACCTCATGGGTCCGCCACGGGCCCTGATCCTGCGCCGGGCCCACGGACTCAAGGTGGACTTCTGGAAGAGCCTGACGCCCCATCTCAAGGGATTCAAACAGTCCATCTGGCCATTTTTCTGCCTCGAAGGAGCCTGGTCCAAAAACAAGCCCGCCATTCCCAAGACCATTCAATCCCGCCCCTATTGGAAAGTAGCCACCCGAAAAAAATGGATCTGGCAGGATCCTGGCCTGACTCGCAGCAACCTTCCCGAAACGGTCAGGCGATGGGCCGGCAGCCGGCAGATCCAGTTTGAACCGGGCGTTCTCCAGGCCTTTTGCCATAATCTTCCCCTGGAGACATTTGCCCTGCACAATGAACTGGAAAAACTCTCCCTGCACCTGGGCACCCGCAAGACCGTCACCCTCTCCGACCTGACTCTGTTCGAACATCCCATGGACATGGACATGTTCACATTCCTGAGGTCCATCCAGGACAAGCGCCAATGCCTGCAGTCCTGGAAAAAAATCCTTGTTGACCAAGGCAGCACCGGATCGGATATGCTTTTTCCCTTTCTCGGCCTTTTGACATGGGAAACGCGGACCATGTGGCAGCTCGCTGCGGGCGAAGACAAGGCCGTCCGCCTGCCCCCATCCATCAAGTCCATGAAAAAAAACATGGCAACCCGTCTTGGCCTGATCAAACTGTCCCGAATCTTCGATCTTATTGCCGACGCCGAAACTTCGGTCAAATCCGGCCGTCAAACCCCGGATCAGGCCTTGGCATTCACGGTCCAGGAACTCATGCGTACGTTTTCCTGATTATTTCCCAACCCGGGGTTGCCCGGTTATGAATTCGTACCTATATGGAAAAGCGATCAAATAAGCCGCATTATCACAACCATCGTCAGCGCCTCAGGGAACGGTTTGCCCAAAACGCCACCGGAATGGCTGATTACGAAATTCTGGAACTCCTGCTCACCTATGCCATTCCGCGCAAGGACACCAAGCCCCAGGCAAAGGCATTGCTCCAGCGTTTTGGCACGCTGGCAGGCGTTTTCCAGGCCCGAAGATCACAGATCAGGTCCGTCCCGGGCATTGGTGAATCCACACTGCTCTTTTTCCGGGTTCTGGAAGAATGCCAGGCCAGGATCTCCCAGGCACCTCTGGTCCGCAAGACAGTCTTTTCCAATCCGGACGATGTCAGCAAAATGGCCATTGCACGCCTGGGCCGGTGTGAACATGAAGAATTCTGGACCATTTTGGTGGACAACAAAAACCGACTGCAGGCCTTTGAACAGGTGAGCAAGGGGACCATCGACCAGGCACCGGTCTTTCCAAGAGAGATCATAACCCTGGCCCTTGAGCATCGTTCATCAGGAGTCATCCTCGTCCACAACCATCCAGGCGGAGACCCCACACCGTCAGCTCAGGACATTATGCTGACCAACAGGTTGCAATCCCTGGGCAAGGAAATGGGTATACGAATTCTCGACCACCTGGTGGTAGCGGAAAACAGTCATTACAGCTTCATGGAACACGGTCTCATGGAAAAGGAAGCAAACCATTGAACTATGCCCTGTACTGGGATATGCAGGAAGAAACCAGGAAGAAACATTCATTGGTTCTCGATCGTCATAACCAAAAGGGGGAACACATGACAAAAAGCCTGCAGTGCATAGTTACAGGAAAGGTACAAGGCGTGAATTTCCGGGCCTGGACCCACGACCAGGCCAAAGCCCTGGGACTTACCGGCTGGGTCAGAAATCTCAAGGAAAACCAGGTCGAAGTCCTGCTTCAGGGGCCTGAAGACAAAATCGAAGAGATGAAAAAGCGGCTCATCCAGGGGTCCGAACTCAGCCGGATTGACAAACTTGACGCCAAATTCATCGATTATGACAAGCAGCATACGTCCTTTCAGATCAGAGGGTAATCCCTGCCGGACTGTACGACGTTGCTTCGCATGCACATGCCAGCAGGGCCTGCCTGCTCTCTGTTCGGGCAGGCAGGCCCGCACAACATGACATGATCGAACTGCACCCGCGGGAAAATACCTGAAGCGCGGTATGAGTGACCGCAACCCAGCGAACAATCCGTTTATGTACTCTGTACATCGCTTGAAGCCGGAGCTTCCAGTCATGCCTATCCCCTAAGGCAATGGAGTGAGCTAGGCGCACCACTTCTTCCACCATCCGACAATCATTTTGATCGAGGAGTACTCAATGAGTGATGAAAAAAAGGATACAACACCGACCACACCTGAACAAACAGGTGACAACGCCCCTGCGGATGTCGAGATGCTCGACAACGAAAATCAGGGAGAAGCGGATATCCCTACGTCCTTGCCAGTTCTGCCCGTACGGGACATTGTCGTTTTCAACTACATGATCCTCCCCTTGTACGTGGGGCGGGAAAAAAGCGTCCAGGCCATTGATGAGGCCCTGAACCGCAACAGGTATGTCCTCATCTGCACCCAGAAGGACGAAGAAGTGGACGACCCCGGGGCCGATGATCTTTACTCCGTGGGCACTGTGGGCATGATCATGCGCATGCTCAAAATGCCCGACGGCCGCCTCAAGGTGCTGGTCCAGGGTCTTGCAAGGGCTCGCGTCAAGGATTTCATCCGGCACGAGCCGTATGACGAAGCGCGCATCGAACTCATCGAAGAACGCGAAGTCTCTGAACTCGGCCCGGAACAGGAAGCCCTGTTGCGTACGGTCAAGGAACAGACGGAAAAAATTCTTTCCTTGCGCGGGATTGATACCAGCGAAATCATGGCGGTGCTGAACAGTGTCAACCAGCACGGCCGTCTGGCCGATCTTGTGGTCTCCAACCTGCGGATCAAACCCCTGGATGCCCAGAAAATCCTGGAATGCGAAGATCCCGTGGAACGCCTCATCTTGGTCAATGAACAATTGACCAAGGAAGTGGAAGTGGCTTCCATGCAGGCCAAAATCCAGAGCATGGCCAGGGAAGGCATGGACAAGGCCCAGCGGGAATATTTTCTGCGCGAACAACTCAAGGCCATCCGCAAGGAACTCGGCGATATGGGTGAAAACGGAGAAGGCGGCGAGTTTGACGACATCCGCAAGGCCCTTGACAAGGCAGGACTGCCGGCCAAGGTCAAAGCCGAGGCGGAAAAACAGCTTTCCCGCCTTGAAGGCATGCATCCTGATTCGTCCGAGGCCACGGTCATTCGCACCTATCTGGATTGGATCGTGGATATTCCCTGGAAAAAAATGTCCAAGGACCAGCTGGATATCAGCAAGGCCAACGCCATTTTGAACGAGGACCACTACGGTCTGGACAAGGTCAAGGAACGCATTCTGGAATACCTGAGCGTACGCAAACTCAACCCCAAAATGAAAGGGCCCATCCTTTGTTTCGTAGGCCCTCCCGGTGTGGGAAAGACCTCGTTGGGACGGTCCATTGCCAGGGCCCTGAATCGTAAATTCGTGCGCATGTCCCTGGGTGGAATGCGTGATGAAGCTGAAATCCGCGGGCACAGACGTACCTACATCGGGGCCATGCCCGGTCGGATCATCCAGGGAATGAAGGATGCCCAAACACGTAATCCCGTGTTCATGCTCGACGAAATCGACAAGGTCGGGCAGGACTTCCGGGGAGACCCCTCTTCGGCGCTGCTTGAGGTCCTTGATCCCGAACAGAACAACAGCTTCACGGACCACTATCTGAACGTACCCTATGATCTCTCCAAGACCATGTTCATCTGCACCGCCAACATGCTGGACACCATTCCCTCGGCCTTGCTCGATCGCATGGAGGTCATCCGGATCACCGGATACACCCAGCAGGAAAAGATCAAAATTGCCAAACGGTATTTGCTGCCCAGACAGATCAAGGAAAACGGGATCAAGCCGGAAGACATCCAGATAAGTGACACGGTCATTGGCAAGGTCATTCAGGAGTACACCCGGGAAGCGGGTCTGCGTAACCTGGAACGGGAACTGGGCGGGTTGTGCCGCAAGATTGCCCGCAAAATTGCCGAAGGCAAAAAAGGACCTTTCAGGATAACGGCCAAGGGTCTGACCAAACTGCTTGGGTTACCCAAATTCATGGACGAGGACCGCGACAAGGAACTTCCTCCTGGTGTGGCTGTGGGCCTTGCCTGGACACCGTATGGGGGTGAAACCCTGTACATTGAGGTGAGCATCCTTCCTGGCAAGGGCAAGCTGTTGCTGACCGGTCAACTGGGTGACGTGATGAAGGAAAGCGCCCAGGCGGCCCTGAGTTATGCCCGGAGCAAGGCCGAAGAACTTGGACTTGATGCCGATTTTGTGGAGAAAAAGGACATTCACATTCACGTCCCGGCCGGGGCAACCCCCAAGGATGGTCCTTCAGCTGGTGTGACCCTGGTCACGGCGCTCATCTCCGCCCTCACGGGCAAACAGGTGCGCAGTGACGTGGCCATGACCGGAGAAATCACCCTGCGCGGTCGGGTCATGCCGGTGGGCGGGATCAAGGAAAAAGTTCTGGCTGCCGTTGGTGCGGGACTGACCAAGGTGATCATCCCTGCCCAGAATGAAAACGATTTCAAGGAAATCCCCCAGGAACTCCGGCGCAAGATTCAGGTCAAGGTTGTTGAAAACATCGATGAAATCTGGCCTGAAGTGCATGTGGAGTAAACCCCGGCAGGGACGAGAAGCAAGGTGGAAGAATGACCGCAACATCCCGCTTTCGCCATCTAGCACATGATCCGGGACGCTGAAGAAGTTCTCTGTCTTTGCAACCGTTGCTTGCCCATATTCCTACAACAAGGCGCAGCAAGGGGAATCATCCCCTTGCCGCGCCTTTATCATCTTGCCCATCCTGTTCACCAGATGCAGATCATTGCACCATCCGAAAGAACATCCCTGCTCTGCCTTGGGAACCGTGTACTGAACACATTCTTCCCTATTCATCCTCCCATGACGTCGCATCCTTGCTGATCTCCCGATACAGATCGGCCAACAGAACCACACCGAGAATCCTGTCCCCATCCTGAACAATGGCCCGGCCACGGCGGTAGTCCAGAAATATTTCCAAAATCCTGGCCAACGGCTCGTTGGGGTTGATCCGGGGAACGTCCACCTGCATGAAATTCCTGATCTCCACCTGGGCACAGGTCACGCAGGCATGCTTGAAGGCCTCGTCCCAGTTCACATCCCGCTCCCCCAGGCTCATGCTCTTGAGCAAACACGGGCCAATGGCCTGGATGATGTTCCACATGGAAAGGACCCCTTTGAATTGCTTGCGGTCCTTGGACAATACCACAACAAAATTGTTGTCAGGATACTCCTTGCGGCTCTCCTTGAGAGCCTTGATGACGCTGGTCAGGCTGGCGTCCTCGGTAACTGCGGGATATTCTTCCCGCATGATATCCCAAGCTCGTTTACGAAGTAGCATGATTCCCCCTTGTACAGGTTGTGCAACGGTCGCCATGGCGTGGTCCCGTCTTGTGTGCATGACAACTTGCGTTTGCCTCAATCGAAATCGGCCAGCAATCCGCCGATATGCATGGTCTCGGTCAGGGAGACCTGCTGGTATTTCTTGCGGATTTTCCACAGGGCCTGCTGGAGCTGATCGTTGGTGATCCCATTGCGTGTGGCCGTATAGGCTTCGATGAACGCGGCCAGATCATCACAGATCTTGAGCATGAATCCATCCTTGGGATCACAGTCATCGTTATTATAGATTGTTTGAAGCTGATCCCACTCCACCTCACGCGTGTCGCCTTCCAGACAGATGGTCGAGGCAAACTCGGAACCGACATCCACCCCGAGAAAATATTTCAATCGGCGGGAAAGCTCGAAATAGCCACCCTGTTCCAGGGTACGAAATATCTTGGAGTCCAGCTCCTTGAATTCATACTCCTTGATCAGATCTCCGATGCGTTTGACCGAGCTCTTGACCGGAGAAATGATGTCCCTGGTCAAGAGCTCCGGAACATCATGGAAAAGACCGGCAAAAAAATTGTTCACCCGCCTGGCCTTGCACCCGCCGACCATCAGGGTAAAAAAATACCCGTAACAGGCAACAATAAACATGTGCCCAAGGACAGCCGTTTCCGGGATGCGCGGTGTCTGGGACCAGCGCTGCTGGAAACGGAGCTGACCGCAAAGCTGGGCAAATCTTCCAAGAGAGGCTTTGTTCCCCTGCATGAGTTCACGCACCCCGATCAGATCCTGAAACCCCTCAATACCTTGAATAAAATTGGCCTCGATCTCGTCCATTTCCTCATCCTTGGGATTGAGATCCTTGATGAGGTGAAATTCCCACTGGCTCGCCAAAAGATGGGCGGCATCAAGAATTCTGCTGGCCAGATCATCACGGGATGCTCCATCCGCATAATACTCGCGCATACCTTTCCAAAAGGGATCTCCAAGGGACTGCAATCGGGGCTTGAGCTGCTCGAGAACCCATTGGGTCAACTGCTGGTAGTGGGCGGGATTGGCCTTGATCTGGTAAAACACGGGCGGCTTGATGTCCGTGATCACCAACCGGTACAAATAATCGTACATGCCGCCCAAAACAATCTTGTCACCGAGATCGATAAAGTCCTTGCGGTCAAGATCCGACCCGTTGAGCATGTACAGCATCCAGGCCATGATCATCTTGTGGGCCTGCTTGTCCACCTCCATGAGCTCCATGGGACGCATCTTGTCGTTCCACCGTCTCATGGATGTTCCTGAAAAAACAAGTTGTAACAAACTCTTGCGTATACCGGGCATGGTTAAAGCCTCGCTTGGACGGTCCCCCGGCAACATTTCCGGCCATCCTGCGGGGAACCACCTGTTTGTAGTTATTATAAGTATACGAAAGCTATAAAAAAATCGCAAGAAGAACAACCATGTTTTCTTTCTTGAATTTTCAGAACAAAACCAGTATCAGCATGCATGCTTCTAGAATGAATCTTTCCCACGATTCCCCAGTTGGTTACCCAAGTCCTTAACTGAACGAAGCTGGTTGTCGAACGAACGACAACCAGATATCATCCACTCCTCCCAGCATCTGGCTGGGCAACGACCTGCAGGGCATCCCGAGGATATCGGCCGTTTTGCTTGACATATTCAGGGAAATGACCTAGCTGGTCTCTTTTCAGTTTGTCACAGGAGCTCATGTAATGAAGACATATAGTCCCAAAGCAAGTGAATTGCAGCATAATTGGTATGTTGTCGACGCTACGGACAAGATCCTTGGTCGTCTGGCAACAGAAGTGGCCGTGTATTTGAGAGGCAAGCACAAACCCGAATTCGCCCCTCACATGGACAACGGCGATTTCGTGGTGGTTGTCAACGCCGACAAGATCAAGGTAACCGGGCACAAGCTTACCCAAAAAAAATACTACCGCCACTCGGGATATCCCGGAGGTCTCAAGGAAACCGATCTGCGTACCCTTCTTGAATCCAAGCCGGAACGGGTCATTGAACACGCGGTCAAGGGCATGCTTCCCAAAAATGCGCTGGGGCGGGCCATGTTCAAAAAGCTCAAGATCTATGCCGGTCCTGATCATCCCCACGCAGCCCAGAAACCAGCTACCCTTGATATCTAAAAATCCTGCACTTCGGAGAATACAATGAGTCAAGATTTCTTTTACGGCACAGGACGTCGGAAAAGTTCCGTCTCCCGGACCAGACTGTACACAGGCAGCGGCCAGATCATCATCAACGGCCGTTCCATTGATGACTATTTCCCCAGAGCCACCCTGCAACTGATCATCCGTCAGCCTCTCAAGCTGACCAAAACCCTGGACAAGTTCGATATCAAGATCCGTGTTGCAGGCGGCGGCCTTACCGGCCAGGCCCAGGCTGTTCGTCATGGCATCAGCCGAGCCCTGCTCGACTATGACCCCGAGTTGCGTCCCGCCCTGAAAAAGGCCGGGTTCCTGACACGAGACCCCAGGAAAAAGGAAAGAAAGAAGTACGGTCTGCGCGGCGCCCGTGCACGCTTCCAGTATTCCAAGCGTTAATTCGCCACGACTGTCATTTCGTATGTACACAAAAGGCAGGGCACGCGTGCCCTGCCTTTTGTCGTTCACAGACCCGTCCGGCAAGCTGCATCAACATTCCATCAGGTTTCAAGACAACACTGGTTTGGGGATAGCTTGCGCCCAAAGACATGGAACCTCACTGCTCACTTCGGGAAGGATGCCATCCCGGGGCTGCACCATGCATCTGGCAGCCGGAATAAGGACTGCAGACGTTGTCCACGAATCGCACATCCCAACCTTCCAAGACACAGACCTTCTCTCATCATGGCCAAAAAACATATCACTCCCCGAGCCCTGTTTGCCGACGCCCAAGGGCAAATCTACGATCATCCCCAATTGCTCATGGTGTGCCGGCGGGGCAATCAGATCACCCTGCCTCGTCCCGACGAACTCATCCCCCTGCCTGCCGAGAGTGATCTCTACTTGCTGCCCGGACGCGACGCCCTGGGATTCGATCCGGAAACAGGCTGCATGGAACGCATTGAACAGGGAACCGCTGTGGCCGGATTTGTCTGCCCTTCCTACACCCTTTCGGCCACCACAGCGTACCAGACCGCCAGCCAGGATGCACCGCATCTGCCCCTTTTTGCCTATGGAGCCATCGGGTATGCCCAAGGAAAATTCTGGGTGACAGCCAAGCAGGTGGATACGGACAAACGCCAGGTCTTTTGCAACATCCCCTGTAAACGCATTGAAGATGGCGCCAAGCGGCTCATGCGTCAATTCCCGGATAACCGGCTGGTCACCCATCTGGCAAAATGCGCCCTGACCTACGGGTGTCCGGCAGCCAAGAATTTCGCCCTGGGACGATTCGAAGCCCCTTTGCCCACATCCAGAACATGCAATGCCCGGTGTGTGGGGTGCATTTCCCTGCAACCCGAGGACTCGGGATTCCCGTCTTCCCAGAACCGCATCACCTTTCGCCCCACCGTTGAAGAAATCTGCCAGGTCATGCTCCACCACAACTCGCGGGAAAAACGTGCGGTATACTCGTTTGGTCAGGGCTGTGAAGGCGAACCCCTGACCGAGGCCGCGCTTCTGGAACAAGCCATTGCCACCTTCAGGGCCCAAGGTGGCACAGGAACAGTGAACATCAATACCAACGCCAGCCGTCCGGAAACCATGGCCCCCCTAGCCAGGGCAGGACTTTCGTCCATTCGTGCGAGCATGAACAGCGCCAGGGAGGACCTGTATAACGCCTATTACCGTCCCGCGACCTTCTCTCTGGCCGACGTCAAGGCAACCATTTGCCAGGCCAAGGCCCACGGTCTTCACGTTTCCTTAAACTATCTCTTTTTCCCGGGAATCAACGACACCGAGGCCGAACTGGAGGCGTTGACCGGTTTTCTCCACGACACCAAAGCCGATTTCATCCAGATGCGCAACCTGAGTCTGGACCCGGAAATTTATCTTTCCCGTCTGCCCCAAGGGACTGACAGCCCGGTCATGGGGCTTAAAAACTTCATGAAACGGATCAGGAAAAATTGTCCTTGGGTGAACTTCGGATATTTCAACCCCTATCTTGGGAAGTAATGCATCATGGATTCAACAGACCACCCCACGTTTTCAACCCCGTTCTATCCGGTACGCATTTACGAGACCGACCCCGGGGGAAAAGCAACCATCATCACCCTGATCAACTATTTTCAAGAAGCAGCAGCCCAGCACTCCCGGCAACTGGGATTTCATCCGGACAAACTCCGGGAATTCGGAGTGGGCTGGGTCATGTCCCGCCTGAGCATCCAGGTGCAACGATATCCAGAGGCCGAAGAGATGATTCGTGTGACCACCTGGCCCCGATCTCCCAGGCACAAGACAGCCTTCAGGGACTTTATCCTGGAAGATGCCAAGGGGGGTATTCTGGCACGAGGTACCAGTGCGTGGCCGGTCATGGACCTGGAAACCCGGACTATGACGGATCTTCCTCCATTGCTTGCCCAGATGCTTCCCCACCAGGGAGCCACAGCCCTTGAGTTCCCCTCCCGCACGGTACCCAAGCTGAAAGATCCCGCCTACCGGGTTTCCCATACCCCGGATTTTTTTCACCTGGACATGAACGGCCATGTCAACAACGTCCACTTTGTGACCTGGGCCCTGGAAGCCATGCCCTGGGAATTTCGCCGCACTCATGAGCTCACCATGCTGGACATCGTCTTTCGCGGCGAGATCCGCCAGGACGACGTTATCACGGCAGACTGTGCCCCCGCAGAAAATAATCCCCAGAGCTGGTTGCACAGTCTGTCCCGAAAGGCTGATTGCATGGAAACAGCCCGCGCTCTTTCCAAATGGCGTCAGCCAGCACCATGACATGTAGCTGATCACTCAATACGCAAACAGCCCGCTGTCCTCATGAGGACAGCGGGCTGTTTGCTGTTCATACGTGCTGATGCGCGCCTATTTTCCGGCCATCATGGCAGCAACATCGCTCTCGACATCCCCGATGGGTTTGATGTCAAAATGTTCCACAAGCACCTTGGCCACATTGGGAGAAAGAAATCCGGGCAGGGTGGGTCCAAGGCGAATCCCCTTGACGCCCAAGGCCAGCAGGGCCAGGAACACGGCCACGGCCTTCTGCTCGTACCAGGCAATGTCATAGGAAATGGGCAACTCGTTGATATCGTCCAGCCCGAAAACCTCCTTGAGCTTCAACGCAATAACAGCCAGGGAATAGGAATCATTGCACTGTCCGGCATCCAGGACGCGGGGAATGCCGCCGATATCGCCCAGATTCAGCTTGTTGTACCGATACTTGGCACAGCCGGCCGTGAGGATGATCGTATCCTTGGGCAGGGCTTCGGCCACTTCCGTGTAATAGCCTCGGGTCTTTTGACGACCGTCACAACCGGCCATGACCACAAATCGCTTGATGGCGCCGGACTTGACCGCTTCCACCACCTTGTCGGCCAGGGCCAGAACCTGATGATGGGCAAACCCGCCCACGATCTTGCCGGTCTCGATCTCGGTGGGCGGATCACACGTCTTGGCCTGCTCGATGATTGACGAAAAATCCTTGACCCCGCCTTCACCCCGATCGGGGATATGGGGAATGCCGGGGTATCCGGTCATACCGGTGGTGTAGATCCGGTCATTATAGGTATTCTTTTTCTTGAAAGGCACAAGACAGTTGGTGGTCATGAGGATGGGGCCATTGAAGGATTCGAACTCCTCATTCTGATGCCACCACGAACCGCCGTAGTTGCCCACAAAATGGTCGTACTTCTTGAAAGCGGGATAATAGTTGGCCGGGAGCATCTCCCCATGGGTATACACATCCACGCCCGTGCCCTCGGTCTGTTTCAGGAGTTCTTCCATATCCTTGAGGTCATGGCCGCTAATAAGGATGCCGGGATTGTTCCGCACGCCAAGGTTCACCTCGGAAATCTCGGGATTGCCATAGGTGGTCGTATTGGCTTCGTCCAGAAGGGCCATGGTCTTGACGGAAATATCACCGGCCTTCATGACCATGGCAACCATCTCGTCCACGGACAGCTCCTTGGTGGTAGAGGCCAGGGCCTCCATGTAAAAATCAAAAATTTCCTTGCTGGTGAATCCGAGCACGGCGGCATGATCCCCGTAGGCGGCAATACCCTTGAGCCCGATAACCAGAAGCTCACGCAGGGAACGCACATCCTCATTGGCCGTGGACAGCACGCCTACGCTCTTGGCCTTTTCAAAAAATTCCTCGGGGCTGTCCGAAGTCCAGGTGGCGGCATCGGGCAGTTCCCCTTCCAGGGCATCGGGATGGGCAGCCAGGATACGGTCCCGAAGTTTGTCTCGCAGCTGCAACCCCTGCCTGACCATGGCGATGAACCGGTCATCATCCCAATTGGCATTGGTGATGGTCATGAACAAGGCCTGACCGATGAAATGGGCTTCAGCGCCAACATCCATGCCCAATGCACGCGCCTTTTCTCCATAAACGGCAATGCCCTTGGTCACGAAAATGAGAAGATCCTGAAGATTGGCGGTTTCTTCCACCTTGCCGCACATGCCGCGAACGGTACATCCCTGATTTTTAGCGGTTTCCTGACACTGAAAACAAAACATGGTCCTTCCTCCTGGTTATAGGGTCACGGTTGTGTTTGTGTGTTGGGGACACACTACCGCATGGACGCGCATCCTCCTTGACCTGGGTCAAGTCGAGACAGGATTCCCGCAACCATTCGTTATGCGTATAGCATATAAAGAGGAAAAAACAATCATCATTCAGGAGTGTGACACGGTTTGGAAACAGTCAACAAGGTGTTTTTTGGCCGTGCTAGTCAAGAACATCAAACCGATCAAAACTCATGGACAAACCTGCCCGCCCCTGAGTGGCAGAGCGCAGAGCCGTTGAAAAGCCAAACATCTTGCGCAGCGGTGCTAGGGCCCGAACTGTTTTCTGACCACCCCGGTCGAACATGTTCTCGATCCGGGCACCTTTTGTCCCCAGCAGGGAAATGCACTCACCCACAAATTCCTCGGGAACGCCAATTTCCACGGCCATGATCGGTTCCAGGAGCAGTGGATCGGCTTTGGTCAGGGCCTGTTTGAGGGCAGATACCGCAGCCATGCGGAAGCCTACGTCAGTACATCGCTTGTCTGTATTGGGTATCTCCATAATCCTTACGCGAACGTCCTGAACGGGATAGCCCTTGAGCACCCCGCTTTGGAGTCCGTCTTCAACCCCCTTGACCGCCGCATCCAGAAAGGCGGCCGAACAGGTTGCTTCATCCACCTCGCTGACAATACGATTGCCCGTACCCCGCTCCCGGGATTCCACGGCCAAACGGACATGTCCGTAATGCCATGTATCCCCGAGTTCCTTTTCAAAAACCGCTTCGGCCTGACCGGTTCCCCGGACCGTCTCCTGGAACACCACCTGGGGATTGCCCGCACGCATGCCTACCTTGAACTCACGCCGCAACCGTTCCTGAACCACATCCAGATGGAGCTCACCCATGCCGGAGAGAATAATCTGATCGGTATCCTTGTCCCTGTCCGCAATCAGGGTGGGATCTTCCTGCAGAATCTTGTCCAAAGCCTGGATGAGTTTTTCCTCTTCGCTGGCGTTCTTGGGTTCCAGAGCCAGGGAAATGACAGGCTTGTACGCGCTGATCTTTTCAAGGATGAGGGGATCATTCCGGGAACACAGGGTGTCGGCTGTGCGGGTGTGCTTCAAACCTGCTGCAGCCACGATCTGTCCGGCACGGGCCTGGGACAGCTTTTCCCGGTGATCGGCATGAAGCACAAACAATCTGGCGACTCTCTCGTCCACATCCTGGGTGATATTGTACACGGTCTGCCCCGCCTCAATGGTGCCGGAATAGATGCGCAGGAGAACCATCTTGCGGCCCGAGGCCATGCTCACCTTGAAAGCCAGGGCCGACAGCGGCTCCTTGGATGACGGACGAAACGCCTTGGCATGTTTGGTTGTGGGGTCAATTCCCTGGGCGGGATGCACATCAAGAGGAGAGGGCAGATACCGGTTCACCCCGTCCAAAAAGGGCTGAACCCCGATGTTCTTGAGAGCCGATCCCGCGAACACGGGAACAAAATCCATGGCCAGGGTGCCCTTGCGAACGGCCTGGTGAAGCACTTCCACAGGGATGTCGTCGCCCCCGAGATACGCCTCCATGATGGCGTCATCCTGCTCGGCAAGGATTTCAAGGGCCCTTTCCCGCCAGGGCAGGGCCACCTCTTCACCGGCCTGGTCCAGGGGAAGCAACGTGTATTCCGCCCCCTGCGTGTCCTGATCAAAAACAATCATGCGCATGGAAAGAACATCAATGACCGCCCTGAAATCCCCTCCCTCGCCAACAGGAATCTGCACAGGCAGAGGCACGACATCCAGCTTGGTTCGCATGGACTCGAGCACGGCGGCGAAATCCGCGCCTGCACGATCCATCTTGTTCACAAAGGCGAGTTTGGGAATGTTGTACTTGGCGGATTGTCGCCACACGGTCTCGCTCTGAGGCTCAACCCCTCCCACACCACAGAACACCCCGACCGCTCCGTCAAGGACCCGCAGGCATCTGTCCACTTCAATGGTAAAATCCACATGCCCCGGGGTATCAATGATGTTGATCTGGTGATTGTCCCACCGGCATGACGTACACGCCGACGCAATGGTAATCCCGCGCTCCTGCTCTTCCGGCATGAAATCCATGGTCGCGCTGCCGTCATGCACCTCGCCCATGCGATGAATGCGCCCGGTATAAAACAATATGCGCTCGGTCAGAGTGGTCTTGCCAGCATCAATGTGGGCAATGATTCCGATATTGCGAAGTTTTTCAAGATATGCGTCATGAGAGGCCATTGATTTCCTCCTGAATTGCAGCAGAATCGCCATGCCAGGTCACCGTGGACAGGGTGAACGTCTGCAACGAGATCCCGGGCCAGAACCATCCGCCTTCCTGGCCCGGACCGAATGCCGGAGTGGACAGGGGAGAAGCAAGACGTTCCGGGTGCGGAAGGTACAACGCCCCGAAATCTCGTTCAATGAACACGTCAAAAGGATCATCATGCTGCACGTAATGGTCGTCCAGATTACCGGGAACCGCCCCCCCCACATGCAGCCGAGCCCCTTGCAGCGTCCAGGCAATGGTTTCCAGATCCCAGGCCACATCAGGATCAAACCATATCCCCGCTTGAGGGCGCCCACCTGACCACAGGTCTCTGCCGGGCAGAGGGTCAAGATCGGGTGCGCCCAGACAGCAGATCTTGCCCCGGGGTCCATAGGCCTGTGGGACATGCTCGATCACCCAGGCCAGATCTTTTGTCGTGGCAGCCAGCACGGTTTCCTGGCCAGCCAGTTCCATGGCCACGAGTAACGGGGCCGGAAAGGAGATGGCCCCGCTGGTTTCACGAACAACAACAACATGCCTGGTCCCGGCAAGCAGCATGGGCAGAAGCAACGCCAGCAGCTGACCGGGAGCAGCAAAGGTCTCGCCGAGGATGACAAGACCCCAGTCAAGAGGACGTTCGCTCCGGGTAGTGACAAATCCCTGATCCCAGCAAATGGTTTCAGCCCGTCTGCACTGCCTGTTTCTCCCCCAAAAAAGATAAAGTTGGGCGATCCATTTTTTGAGAACACTGCGTTTGGCTGCCCCCAAGGTTGCATAGGCTTCGGCAAACAGCGTGTCCTCGATCTGCAGTTTTTCCAAAGAGTGCGATAGATCCATAGTGGCTCCCTGCCAGGTGTCAGAAACAAAAATAGCGGCTTTCGCCGCTATTTTGTATTGCTATTCAGGATAGTTCGTCAATGGATATCATGTCTTGGGAAGCGGTTACAGCCAATCAAACCATTGCTTCCAGCTTCCCTGCTCCCGTTCTTTGACAAGGGTGGATCGTGTCTCCTGATACTTGATATAGGCCTGTTTGCCCCTGGAACGGGCGTACTCGACGATATCCGGAAGTTCCGGAAAATGCTTGACCACATAGTCGTAACGCATCCAGGCAGATTCGTACCGCTCGCTTCGCCAATAGAAATCAGCCACAAAGATTTCGTGCTCGGCAATGTACCGCTTGCACTTGAGGATGTACGTATCTGCCTTGTCGGCATATTCGGTCCCCGGGTATTCCGCCTTGACCCGCCGAAAATATTCCAGGGCTTCGACAATATTGTCCTGGGGCAGATCAATGGATTCGAACTGGTTATAGCTCGAAATGCCGATCTGCAGAAGAACGTAGGGGATGGCCTCGTGACGCGGATGCAGCGACTCGAATTCCTTGTATGTTTCCGAAGCGGCCCGATACTGCTCATCCAGAAAATAGGCATCCGCAAGGCTCAACTCGCCCGCGGTTGTGAACGGACTGAACGGATATCGGTCACGAAGTTTCTGAAAAACCTCGATTGCCCTGCCATACTCCTTTGCCTGCATGGCCTCATTTCCAAGTTCAGCCAATTCCTGGGCCGTGTCCTCGGGCGGTGACAGGAAAAAATAATCAATCACCCCACAGCCGGAGCACAGCATAAGAAGCAGGCTCAGACCAAGCAACTGCGAACATCTTTTAACCATTGAGTTTTTCCAGATAAAGGCTTGCGCTGTGGGCGGCCGTGGCACCGTCACCCACTGCGGTGGCGACCTGACGACAGGTCTTGGCGCAGATATCCCCGGCCGCGAAAATACCAGGAACACTGGTAGCCATGGACATGTCCGTGACCAGAAATCCGCCTTCGTCGCGTTTGAGCATGGAGGGTAAAAATCCGGTAGCAGGCTCCAGACCGATAAAGATGAACGCGCCGCTCACGGGAAGCGTTCTGGACTTTTTTGTGTGCACATCTTCGATCACCAAACCTGTCAACCCGTCATCCCCTTCAAAGGACCTGGGCACGGAATTCATCACCAGTTCAATCTTGGGATGGGCCAGAACCTTGTCCTGATAGATGCGGTCCCCCCGAAAACATTCCCTGCGATGGACCAAATAGATTTTGTTGACGATCTTGGCCAGGTACAGGGATTCCTCCAGGGCGGTATTGCCCCCGCCGATGCAGGCGACATCCTGACCACGAAAAAAATTGCCGTCACACAGTGCACAATAGGAAATACCCTTGCCGGCCAGCCGTTCTTCGCCCTCAATCCCCAATTTGCGCCATTTGGCACCGGAACAGACAACAATGGTCCGGGCCGCGATCCAGGATTCTCCCACCTTGATCTGATGGTTACCGGGTTCGGGTTTGACCTCGAAGACCTCATCATGCAGCCGGTCCATCTCGTAGCCTTCCAAATGGGCGGCAAACAGATCAGCCAATTCATAGCCCTTGATCCCCTGGGGAAATCCCGGGTAATTGTCGATCACTTCGGTGTTGAGCACCTGACCGCCCGGAGCCAGCTTCTCGATCCAGGCCAGCGAGACCCCGGCTCGGGCAAGATAAAGGGCGGCCGTGACTCCCGCCGGACCGCCCCCGATAACAACAGCGTCATAATGTTTCATGACTAGAAGGCCTTTTCGTCGATCATCTGCTTGAGGCTTGTCTTGGAAACGGCACCGGTGACCTGCTCGACCACTTCACCGCCCTTGAAAAGGATCAGGGTGGGAATGGCCCGGATACCGTACTTGCTCGGAGTGGAAGGATTTTCATCAACATTCATCTTCACGATAGACAGCTTGCCTTCATACTCTTGGGCAAGTTCTTCCACCACAGGACCGATAGCCCGACAGGGCCCGCACCAGGGAGCCCAGAAGTCAACCAAAACCGGCAGATCGTTCTGCAATACTTCCGCTTCAAACGTACTATCCGCTACCTGATTTGCCATATCGTTCTCCTTTGGTATGAGGCCGTCCGCACATGACGGATAACGGCATTTCTGTTTTGTTTATGCATGAATTATTGTGAATAGTGGTCCGCCAACTTCCTGTCAACACCCATAGTCCCAAGGGATAGGCTTGCCACGGGGAACAGCTTCCAGGTCCAGGCCGTGAAACAATCCGGCATTGGCCAGTATTTCCCCGTAAAAGGCGATCATTGCTCCATTGTCCGTGCATAACGAAGGCGATGGAAGCAGCAGCGTTTTGTTCCGCCTTGCGGCAACATCCTCCATGACCTTTCGTACCACGGAATTGGCAGCGGCCCCGCCAGCCACATACAATCCCCTGACGTCAGGATATCGGTCCAAGGCACGCTCGGTCTTCACGCGCAGGGTTTCAGCAACTGTCCAGTTAAAGGACGAACACAAACAGGCCATGGCCGTGGAGGGCTCAAACCCGGGCTGGAGCACCGCATCCATGGACGGCATGACCAACTCGGCATGTTTGTGCACATACTGCAACACAGCAGTCTTCAACCCGCTGAAACTGAAATCCAGATTGTCGTTGTGCAGATAGGGCCGGGGAAAAAGGTTGTGATCAGGCGGCGTCCCCTTGCCCAGACGGTCAATATGCTTGCCCCCGGGATAGGGAAAGTTGAGGAGCTTGGCCACCTTGTCAAAGGCCTCGCCAGCGGCGTCGTCAAGGGTTCTGCCAATCAGCTCCACCTCTACGGGAGACCGCATATGATAAAGGTGGGTATGCCCGCCCGATACCAGCAGGCCAATGGCGGGAAAAACCAGCTTATGCTCCAGGCCCGCGACCAGAAGATGGGCTGGCAGATGGTTCACCCCCACAAGGGGTATTCCCCGGCCATAGGCAAACCCCTTGGCAAATCCCAGCCCCACGAGCAGACTGCCGAGAAGACCGGGCCCCCTGGAAACGGCCACGCATTCAATGGCCGAGACAGCAAGCCCGGCTTCCTGCAAGAGCTCGTCCAGGAGGGGATACAGCCACCGGAGGTGTTCCCTGGAAGCCAGCTCGGGCACCACCCCGCCAAATACCGCATGCATATCCACCTGGGAAGCGATGCGCTCGCCAAGGAGTACGCCGTCGCGAACCAGGGCCATGGCGGTTTCGTCACACGAACTTTCAATTCCGAGACAAAGCATGGCTAGCGAGCGGCCTCGGCATGCCTGGCATAGATTTCCTGCACCTTGAGGACCTCATTTTTGGAGCCGACAATCAAGGGAACCCGTTCATGGATCTCCTGGGGTTCGATATCAAGGATGCGTCGATGGCCGTCAATGGCCATGCCCCCGGCCTGTTCCGCGATCATGGCCATGGGCGCGGCCTCCACCAGGTAGCGGAGCTTGCCGTGCTTTTTCTTGGGATCCCTGTTGTCCCGGGGGTACAAAAATATCCCTCCGTACAGCAAATTCCGATGAAAGTCGGAAACCAGGGACCCAATATAACGCATGGAATAGACTTTCCCGTTATGATTGTTGGGCGACTTGAAATACTGGACAGCCTCCTGGGTGGCCTCGTCCCAAAAATCCCAATAGCCCTCATTGACCGAATAGATTCTTCCCTCCTCGGGAATCCGGATATTGGGGTGTGAGAGCAGGAATTCCCCCACACTAGGATCAAGGGTAAACCCGTTGACCCCGTTGCCTGCCGTATACACGAGCATGGTGGAGGACCCATAGATGACATAACCGGCAGCAACCTGCTCGGCTCCCCGCTGCAAGACCTCGCCCAGGGTCACGCTACGTCCGGTCCCGCCTTTTCTTCTGTATATGCCGAAAATGGTTCCAATACTCACGTTGGCATCAATATTCGCGGATCCATCCAGGGGATCAAAGGCCAGAAAATAGTCGCCAACCGGGAAGGTTTCAGGGATTTCGATAAGATCGGCATTTTCCTCCGAAGCCATGGCGCAAAGGACGCCAGCCCGTTCCAAACGGTGAATAAGCACACGATTGGCGTAATCGTCCATTTTGCGCACCTCTTCACCCTGAATGTTCACCTCGCCGGTCTTGCCCAGAATGTTCAGCAGACCAGCCTTGGTCACATCCCTGGAGATGAGCTTGGCCGAAAGAATGATTTCATTCAGCAAACGGGTGAACCGACCCGTTGCCATATCCGATTCCCGCTGGTGCACAAGAAGATGCTCCGTGACAGTGACCTGACGCATAGACCCTCCCTGTTTTTCCATTCCACTTCCTCGACGTTTTGTTCTCGGCAACGCATCCATCCGGTGTTCTTGTCCACAAGAAACCAGACAGGTCCTTGCTCTCGGGAACGTTGTTCTCAGCAGTCACAGACCTCTTACGAGTCTCTGATCTCTGACATGTAGACCAGCCAACTCCCTGCAAAGGAACGGCCGAGCCAGAAAAAATGCTTTCCTTGCACCTCAATCTCACCACTGACCTGATCGGCAAGGCGATCCTGCCACGGTTGGCCGGTCACCCCGGGCATGAAGTCGCCATACCGTCCAGGCCACAAGACGTTCCCCTGACCGTCCAGGATAATCAGATCATCGGCCGACGGAGCAAACCGCACGACCTTGTCCCAGGCAAACAAGGCCACCAGGCAGCCCTTCCATTTGTTATTCTTGAAAAACGGCATGCTCAATGCGATCATCCTGCCGGACGGGCCAGACACGACATGCGCCTTGGGCAGCCGGTGCTCGATATCTCCATGGCACAGGGGCTCATAGTCGATGCTTTCGTCCATGCCAGCACCAGCAGTCCGGCTGGTCAAAACCTCTCCATGCACATTGACAGCCACAATCTGATCGATCCAGGGATATTTGACCAGAAAGGCATCAAACCATGCATCCTCGGGATATTTATCCTGAGTTGAAAAATCGCGTTCCAGCAGGTTGAGTTTTGTATCAACAGGTACAAAGGACGCAGCAAACCCTTGGGGAGCACTCTGCTCATGGGCTTGCACGGTCAAGTCAACTTTGGGAGTGGGATTGATGTATTCCCTGTACCACCGTTTAGAGGTTTTGAGCATGGAACAGCCCAAACAACAGGCAAGACAACAGGTGACAAGCAGAACCTTGCGCATA
Source organism: Desulfoplanes formicivorans (assembly GCF_001748225.1). Taxonomy (NCBI): domain Bacteria; kingdom Pseudomonadati; phylum Thermodesulfobacteriota; class Desulfovibrionia; order Desulfovibrionales; family Desulfoplanaceae; genus Desulfoplanes; species Desulfoplanes formicivorans. Next base: position 53,003 of record NZ_BDFE01000008.1, on the reverse strand, counting down.
GATCAAAAACCTCCAGTGCGTTTTCAAATAATTTGATTATTTGCAAATGGTTTTGTAAGCAGTTTACAAAATGTATGAATAAGGGCGTTTTAAAGTTCACGCCAACCCTTTGGGAAACCATTTCCCCTGGATTTCCACCAACCATGGCCCCAAGGGCGAGCGTGGCACAATGCGTGACATGTCCGTTTAACTCTGTTCACCTTGTTTCCCCGACCCGCAAACGTTCAACCGGGGAATGGTGTATCTACTCGGATCCAGCGCACCACCCTCAACTGCACAGGTAGCCGTAACATGTTTATCCTTTATTCCTGTCTGATCGTTCTGGCCTTTGGTATTGTTGACGCAATCATCTTCAAATACATCCAGACATGGGAATCCCGGAGTCTTGCCAAGATTCGCAACAAGGATGACCAACTGACCAAGACCTATCAGGCCATGGTCAAAGAGACCCAGCAGATCAAGGCAAAAGCCGAAGCGCTCAGGCTTGAACGTCAGGCGAACGAACAGGTGCCATCCAGCAAGGCACCGAGAGCCATTGCACAGCCCCGCCAAAATATCGCCCTTCAGCTTGTACAACAGGGCCTTGTCTCCGGCAAACAGCTCAACAAGGCCAAGCAATATCAAAAAAGCACGGCAACGGGCAAACCACTGGAAGAAATTCTGGTGCTCCTTGGCTCATTGGAACAGGAAACCTTGGACGAATTTCTACGCTCCCAACAGGCTGGAATGGTGAACACAGCCTGATCCCGCAAACTTTTTCGGCCGAACCACCCGGCCTTTACCACTCACCCGAGGAGCGATCATGGAAATGATCATCATCGTGACCATTGTCGCGGCTATGCTGTCCATCTGGGGACTTGGCTACGTATTCATCAGCGCCAGAAACAACATTGGCCGACATCAGGCATGGCACATCAAAAAAAAGCAGGAAATGGACCGTAAGTTGCAGAAGCTCAAAGACATGCAGAACCTGTATGAAACGGAAATTCGCAAGTTTGATCACTCATGAATGATCAAACAAGAACCCATCCTCGGTACCAGGCTCTACCTCACGGTACCGGGACGGGCGATCTGCATGCACAAGGACAGGGCAATGTTTCCTATGGGCTATGACTTGGAGCGTTCATCCAGGCGGTCAGCCAAGGCTGAAAGAGTCTTGACCACTTCGTCCGTTTCCTGCCCTGCCAAGGGATCAGAAGGCACGCTGTCGAGGATGCCTGTCTCTTCGTGCCCCTGCGCCAGCCTTTGCCGAGCCTCGTTCATGGCTTGTTCAAGCTCATGACGATCCTGACCCGGAGGGCATGATTTCCACAACTCTTGGTAAATCTCAAGAGCCTGGCTGTATTCTTCCTGCTTCATGAGTAGGTCGGCCATGGTTTTCGTGCGTACATCCGGATCAATGGAAATGGCCTCGACCTCATCGGCATCCTGATCATTTGCGGGTTCGTCTTTTGCAAAACAAGCCGCAGGATCGCCAGAAGGCTCAGAGTCGACAAGGGAAGTAGCCTCTTCCAAGTCACAAGGTTCCCAATGAGCCGTATCCCCTTCAGAAATGCCTTTTTGACCAGGCACATCAATCTCGCCTTCCACCACCTCTGTATCACGAGCTTCAGCAGGATCATCGGTCAAACCCGGAGAAGCAGGAACTTCCTGTAAACCGTTTTCCTGCGTTGCCCCCTGCAGGCTTTTTCCGGCATCCCGGAAGTCGCGGTCTGAACAGGGATCCTTTTCCCGATCAGGGCCCCCGGCAGCAGCAAGCCCTTGAAGCAACTGGCTGCACCCTCTGTCCAAAATATCCACCCATCGCAAGGGGTTGCCCTGCAATGCACTGCGTACAAACCGCAGAGCAAGAAGCAGATCCCGGTCATTGTCCACCTCAAGAGAGTTCTCCCAGGATGTCCAGAATCCTTGGTATCGCCCCAAAAGGCGAATAATTTTTTGGCCTTGCTGGTTGGCCTCATCACCAAGACCCAGGTGGTGCAGCACGTCAAGCAAAAGCAACCGGGCTTCCATGAATTCAGGATGGGCGTTGAGTCCCTGCTCGAGGACACTTCGGGCATGTTCGTACCTGCCCCCGTCCATCAGCATCTTGGCAAAAGGGAAAAAAAGCTTTGATCCGGGCTCAAGAGCCATCATTTCTTCATAAAAACGGATTTTATCCTGCATGATTCTTCCTCCCGACATACGCTGGTGCCATCGAATCAAACCACCAACCTATCTCAATCATGTGGGGTTCGGGGGTGCTTCGTCTTTGACAAGGGCTCGAACAGATAGAGAATTTCATTCGGTGCAACAAAATTGAACTCAGCCCGGGCCATGCGTTCCACATAGGCCGGGCTTTTCTTGATCAACCGAATTTCTTCACTTAAGGCCATATTCCTGGTGGAAACCGTTTCGATTTGGGCCGCCAAACGATCATGTGTCTGTTTGAGACGCACATACTCCATCCATCCCTTGCTCCCACAAGTCAGTTGCACCGCCAAAGCAATGTCGAGCAGAGCAAAACAACAGAAAAGAACACGCATCCAAGTCATGACACCTCTTTATTGCACGCGAAAAACAGATCCGATCTTTTTGCGCAGGGATAACGGCATCTCGAGCTCACGAAGAAAATCAGCTGTAGCCCGTTCGATGCGCAGCACATCAGCCTCCTTCAAATCCCAGGTATGGGTATGGTTGATAAGGCCCTTGATTTCGTTCAATTCCTCGAGAAGATTGTCTGCCAGCCCGGCCCTATCAAGATCAGACTCCAGGTCCAGGATGGTCTGCAGGCAATTGTACACCCGTGCACGCAATCCACTCACGTTGGAAACGCTCATCAGTCCGACGACTCCATCTCTCTTGCCAATCTCCACGGCAAGAGAAGCAGTTCGTGTTCCTTGAGACACGATGCCAACAAATCCTCTTTACGATCTCCATCCCTGAGGGCCAAACAGGCGTTGACGCCACGGACAAACGCCTGGTCGGACCGGAGACTGTCCACCCCTTCTCCCAGCATGATCACGTTGCGCTGTCTGCGTTCAAGCCCACGCCAGGCATGAATGACCTCCCAAAGGGGTTCACTGTCATCGCCTTCCTGCACAAGGATAACATCGTGGTGCTGCAATTTCAGCTTGAGCCGGGCAATGGCGGACGTTTCAGGGAGCACGCAATAATACCCCTTGCCGGCAAAAAAATTCCTGGCCCCACGCCGCCAGTCTTCATCCGCCACAAAAATCAGGGCGGCCTTGGTCCCGGGATGAATGGCATCGGGTTCGACAGAAGACAGCTCCCCCTGGCCGTTATCCGTCAGGAACGGGTCGACCTGAACCCGATCCCGGCAATACGGGCACACAAAGGAAAAGGGCCCGTCAGGCACCTTTTCCTTCGGGATGGTGATCACCTTGCTGCACGAAGAACATTGTACATCCATGAGCGGATCGCTCCTCTTCCCTTGCATGATGGGGCTACGGGACACACGGTAAAACGGGTGGGAATCCGATTCTGCCTACCAGTTTTGTCCGTATTCGGTATCAAGTTCAAGCCCCTTGATGGTCGTGACCGTTTCTCCCCGTTCCGCCTTGATTCTGTCGAGCATCTGCCCCAGTCGGGATTTATCAGACCCTGAAAGCAGGGCAACCTCCTCGTCAATGAGTCCCTGTTCGTACAGCTTGGCGAGGTATTGATCAAAGGTGACCATCCCAAAGGTCCCACCCTGTTCCAGAATGGAATAAAAGGTCTTGTCCTCTGTTTCCCCGTTGGTGATCACATCCTTGATCCGCAGCGTGTTTCTCAAAATCTCGAACGCGGCCACACGTCCTCCGCCCTTTTTGGGCAGTAACCGCTGGGAAACAACGTATTTCAGACTCGCGCACAATCGGGATCGAACCAGCCGCTCTTCGGAAAGATCGAACATGCCGATGATCCTGTTGAGGGTTTGTCCCGCATCACTGGTATGCAATGTACCCAGGACCAGATGACCCGTTTCGGCCGCCTCAAGGGCGATCTGCACGGTCTCCCTGTCACGAATTTCACCAACCAGAATGACCTTGGGGGCCTGGCGCAGGGCAGCGCGCAGCCCCGAAGCAAAGCTGTCGAAATCAACACCCAGTTCCCGCTGATTGACCGTGCCCTTTTTGTGGGGGTGCACATATTCCACAGGATCTTCAAGGGTAATGATATGTTTGGGAAAATTTTCGTTGATCGTATTGATAAGCGCTGCCAGGGACGTTGACTTGCCGGTACCGGTGCCACCAGTGACCAGAATCAACCCGTATTGTTCCCGGGCCATGTGCTCAAAAATCGCGGGCAGGCCCAACTCTTCCACGGTCGGCACCCTCATGGACAGCTTGCGCATGACAACGGCCAGAGAACCGCGCTGGCCAAGCACATTGACGCGAAACCGAAATCGCCCGGGCAGCTCGTAGGACAGATCGCAGGCCCCTGTTTTCACCTGTTCCCGAAACAGGCGCATGTTCGAACCCATCAGGCACATGGCCACGGATTCAACCTGAAAGGGCTTGAGGGGCCCCAGATCCGGAGTGGTAACGGCATCGATCAGCTCACCGTGCACCTCGGTCTGAATGGCCTTGCCCACCGTGAAAATGATGTCCGAGGTATCTGGTGCGTGGGCCATGATCTGACCCACCAGGTGATCGAGCTGGGAGCGTTGCATGGGGTATTCCCTCTACATTTCCGTGACATCCAGGGGTGGTTCAGCCAAAAGATCCCTGAATTTCGACTTGTTGACGGCCTGGTTATAGGCATCCAGGGGATCAATGATCTGGGCCTCGACCAATTTCATGATGGCGTCGTCCAAAGCCTGCATCCCGAATTTTCTCCCGGTTTCAATGACGGAATTGATCTGAAAATTCTTGTTCTCGCGAATGAGATTGCGCACGGCTGGTGTGGCGATCAGGATTTCCAGGGCCGCCACCCGTCCGGGCATATCAATCCGCTTGAACAGGGTCTGGGCGACAACAGCCCTCAGGGAATCGGCCAGACCGGAACGGATCTGGCCCTGCAGTTCGCCGGGAAAGACCTCGATGATACGGTCAATGGTCTTGGAAGCCGAAATGGTGTGCAGGGTTCCAAAGACAAGATGGCCAGTTTCGGCCGCTTCAAGGGCGAGCTGGATGGTTTCCAGATCGCGCATTTCGCCCACGAGGATGACATCGGGATCTTCGCGCAGGGCACCGCGCAAGGCAGCCTGAAAACTCTTGGTGTCCCGGCCTACTTCCCGCTGATTGATAAGGCAGTTGATGGGTTCATGCACGAACTCGATGGGATCTTCAATGGTCAGGATGTGATCCCTGCGGCTTTTGTTCACGTAATCGATGATCGCTGCCAGAGTGGTTGACTTTCCGCTTCCCGTCGGTCCCGTGACCAGAACGAGCCCCTTGGGAAGCATGGCCAGGCTGCGCAGGATCTCCGGCAGGTTGAGGTCTTCAATGGTCAAAATTTTCTGGGGGATCTCCCTGAACACAGCGCCCACGCCCCGGCGCTGCAAAAAGAAATTGGCCCTGTATCGTGCGATGTGAGGCACTTCATAGGAAAAATCGATGTCCCCTGTTTCCTCGAACTGCTTGATCTTGGCCTCGGGACAAATTTCATAGAGCATGGCCTTGAGTTCCTCATGCTCCATAACCTTGTATTTGATCCGCTGCATGTCACCACGCAATCGGATGATCGGTTGCGATCCCGAGGAAAGATGGAGATCCGAAGCACCGAGATTGTGCATCATCTCGAAAAAGGCATCTATCTGGGCCATGCAATGCTCCTTGTCTGGAAAAAATCAGCGGTCAGTCCATGGGTAGTATATTATTCCATCCAGACCTTGTAGAAATTGCGCAGGTAGTTCGCCCCCGAAAGGATGGTCAGAACAAGGGCAATATACAGGATGAACGTACCCAGGGGAACCGGATCAAAACCGAACCATGGATAGTGGAGGATGAGGGGCCCCAGGGCAAACATCTGGACCAGTGTCTTGGATTTGCCCAGCATGTCCGCGGCAATGACCTTGCCCTGATCAGCGGCAATGGCCCGAAGCCCGGTGACGATAATCTCCCGGCTGATGATGACAATGGCGATCCAGGCCGGCAACCAGTGCAGCTCCGTGAGCATGACCAATACCGCGGCAATGAGGATCTTGTCGGCAATGGGATCCATGAACTTGCCCACGTTGGTCACCAGATTATATTTGCGGGCCACCATCCCGTCCACGTAATCGGTCAGGCAAGCTGCCACAAACAGCAACAGGGCCATCAGGCAACTGATCTTGCCGGGAAAATAGAGGATGAGAACGATCAGGGGGACCGCACAGATCCGGGCCAGTGTCAGGATATTGGCAGCATTGAACATGGTTGACTTCCTGAAACAGCTTAAGGTTGGCGCATCAAGGAGGACAAGGGGACCATCAACGTGCAGGTACCCGCAGGAAAGTGTTTTTGTGACATCCGGGCATGGTTCAGGTCACCAGCATCAACGCGTAACCGCCTCGAATATCCTACTTTCGCTGTTTGCCGGGCTTGAGCTGGGCGTACTTCTCCAAAACATCCCGCACGTATTTCCTGGTCTCGGGAAAGGGGGGCACCCCTTTGTACTTGTCCACCTGGCCAGGTCCTGCATTGTACGCGGCCAGGGCAAGACGGGTATCTCCGAAACGGTCGAGCAGACGCTTGAAATACCGTATACCGGCCTCCACATTGGCCGCCGGATCAAACGGAGCCGTGAGCCCGAGCTCCTGTTGGGTCTTGGGCATGATCTGCATGACGCCCTGAGCACCGGCACGGGACACGGCCATGCAATCATAGCGGGATTCCACATGGGCCAGGGCCTGGATCAGATTTTCATCCACCCCGTACTGGGCCGCGTATTTCCTGATCAGCCTTTTGATGCGTTCCTTGGCCTCACCCGTGGCATTTCCCCAGAAGACAAAGGGCTTGTAATGACGGGTCAGGGGGAGATCCGTGAAATGAAGAACGCCGTCGGGTCCTTCGTAATAGTAAATGACGCCGGCCCTTGGCCCCTCCCCATGTGTCAGGATCACCAGGGTGGCCAGAACGACGAGGATCAGTTTCATGGCATCTCCCAAACCCCGCGCCCAGATCACTTGTGGACGGACGACACCGATTCAAAACACTCAGCAGCACGGGAACTGATGGTATCGGCAAGGGCGAGAAAGGCCTTCTTGGCAGGCACATCCTCATCAAGGAAGACCACGGGCTTGCCCAGATCACCGGCCACCACGGTTGCCGGATCAAGAGGAATGGCTCCCAGGAAATCGAGGCCGTACCTGTCAGCCAGCTCCTTGCCGCCGCCTTTTTTGAACAGGTCGATCTGTTTTTGGCAGTACGGACAAATCAGGCCGCTCATGTTCTCCACCACTCCAAGGATGTTGGCCTGGGCATATTGCAGGAAATTGATCGCCTTGCGTACATCGGCCAAGGATATCTCCTGGGGAGTGGTCACGACCACACTCAAGGCCTCGGGAACGGTCTTCAAAACAGTCATGGGCTCGTCACCTGTTCCCGGAGGCGAATCAATAACCAGAAAATCAAGCTCTCCCCACTCCACGTCGGCAATGAACTGCCGGATGGCGTTGGTTTTCATGGGTCCCCGCCAGAGCACGGCCTGGTCCGGGTCCTTGAGCAGCGATTCCATGGATATGACCGAAAGATTCTCATTATACTGCTTGGGCTTGAGGATGCTCCCCCGGTCAATGTCCAAAAGCCCCTTGATCCCCAAGAGGTGGGGCACACTCGGGCCATGGATGTCCACGTCCAGAAGCCCGACACGAAATCCACGGGAAGACAGGGCTGCGGCCAGGTTGGTCGCCAGGGAACTCTTGCCGACCCCACCCTTGCCGCTCATGATGAACAGTTTGTGACGAATCTTGGAAAGGGTCGAGGAGATCATCTGATCCTGGATCATCTTGGAAGCGTTGGCGCTCCCGCCTCCCTTGCCCGCACTGGGACATGTACCTTGCTCGGCCATTATATGCTTCTCCTGCATGCATGTTTGTATGTTCGATACAAGACCATCCGCGACCTCATCAGCCGCTGATGGTCTCAGACATATTTCAAAACCACAAATCCCAAAATAACGAGGATCAAGGTCACTGTCACCACCAGATTGAACCGCTTTTCCAGAAAGGTCCGGGCGGCTTCCCCAAAAGAACGGATAAGAACGGCAATGACAAAAAAACGTATTCCCCGGCTGATGGCCGAGGCAAGGATAAAAACGGGCCAATTGATGTGAAAGGCTCCGGCGGTGAGGGTACAGAGTTTGTAAGGAATGGGGGTAAGCCCGGCAATGCTCACGGCCCAGGCGCTGTAGGTGTCATACCATACCTGAATCCGGGTGTATTGTTCCTCGAGCCCGTAAAAGCGGATAATGGGATTGCCCACGGCTTCCATGAAATAATACCCGATGCCGTATCCGATCACCCCTCCGGCCAGAGAAAAAAGCAGACAGATCCAGGCCAGCCGAAACACCTTGTCCCGGGCGGCAAGGCCCATGGGAAGCAGCAGAAGATCCGGAGGAACCGGGAAAAAGATGGCCTCGGTAAAGGAAACAGCCATAAGCACACGTTCGGCACCCTTTCGGGCAGCTACCTCCCAAAGCCGGTCGAGCATCTTGTGCATCATCTTCATCTGCAACCCGATTTACCAGCCATGGGTTCCCACCAGATCCACAAAAGCGGCTGAGCCACAATCCTTGCTGGTCACCCGCCCGTCTGCCTTGCAAACCCGTACCATGCGCTGTTTGCGTTTTTCCTCCCCCACCGGCAGAACCATGCACCCGGGATCAGCCAATTGCCTTACCAGGGGCAGGGGGATCTCCGGACCGCCTGCCGTAACGATAATCCGATCAAAAGGAGCCAGTTCGGGCCAGCCGGTTGTTCCGTCGTCCAGCTTGCAATGAATGTTATAGCAATGCATGAACAAAAGACGCTTGCGCGCGGCCACAAAAAGGGGCTTGATCCTCTCCACCGTGTACACCATGGCACCCAGGCGCTCCAGAATCGCAGCCTGATAGCCCGACCCGGTGCCGATTTCCAAGATCTTCATGCCGGGCTCTACGTGCAGCAGACTGGTCATCCTGGCTACGGTATACGGATGGGATATGGTCTGGCCGTGGCCGATGGGCACGGCATGGTCCTCGTAAGACTGAGCCTGCAAGGCCTCTTCCACAAAAAGATGTCTCGGGACCTCCCACATGGCCCGCAGAACATGCTCATCCGTGATGCCCCGGGCCACAAGCTGGTCCCTGATCATCCGTTCCCGGTTTCTCCTGTAGTCGGTCCCAGCGACCATCTTGCGCATGGCGTGTGTTTTCACCGTGATACACAATCCTTTTCAAGCATACTTCGTGCCCGTGGCTGGGCAGAACGTCCTGACAATCGTACGACAACGCACTGCAAACCAGATTTCCCCCTGCAAGTCAATCAGACACGCGGCCACGTAATGGCGCAAGGCCCTTGCCCCAAGGGGAATTTTAGACCATAGTCAAGGCTCGGAATAATCACCCTTGTCAGCCATCAGCCTCAGGAGGATTCATGCTCAAGGTCAAGGACGTCATGTCCACGGAAATCATCACCCTCAAGCCGGAAGATACCCTCAAGACGGCCCGGGGCATCATGCACCTGGCACGCATTCGACACGTGCCCATCGTGGATCACGAAAAACGATTCTGCGGACTGATCACCCACCGGGATATACTTTTGGCAACCGTTTCCAAGCTGGCAGGAATCGACCGGGAAACCCAGCAGGAAATCGACGCAGGCATTCCCATCAAGGAAGTAATGCGCAAGGACGCCCAATGGATCTCCGAGGAAACGGACATCACCCGGGCAGCCGAGATCCTGCTCAAGAACAAGTACGGCTGCCTGCCGGTTGTCAGAAAGGAACATCTCGTGGGCATTATCACTGAAGCGGATTTCATCATGCTGGCCATTCAGCTCCTGAACACCCGGGAACCTGACCAGCAGACCGCCAGCGCATGAGGATCTCCCACCTAGCGGTGGCCGCCACAACCCTGCCCGATCAGAGCAAAAAAACGCCGGCCATGCCCAAAAAGACAAAAAACCCCATGCTGTCGGTAAGGGTGGTCAGAAAAATGCTTGAGGCCTGAGCCGGATCACGTCCCAGTTCCTTGAGAATAAGGGGGATGGAGGCCCCGGCAATGGCCCCGAGCAGCATGTCGAAAAGCAGGGCCAGCGCCATGACCGCAGCAAGACCCGGGCGCTGAAAAACCAGAATGATACCGAAAAAAGTGGCCAAACCGATGATCAATCCGTTGACCAGCCCTATCTTGGCCTCCCGGGCAACGGCGATCCACACCTTTTTGCGGTCGAACCGCTCCATGGCCAGCTGGCGGATCATGACCGCCAGGGACTGCTGTCCGGTATTGCCGGCCTGATTGGCTACAATGGGCATGAGTACCGCCAGGATGGCCATCTGTTCGATGGAACCCTCAAAAAGGTGAACCACCCATGCGGAAACAGCCGAATTGAGCAGATTCACGAACAGCCAGGGCATGCGCATCTTCAGGGAATAGCCCCAGGGGGAATCAATGGTTTCATCCCCACCGGCACCAACCATCTGCTGCATGTCCTCACTGGCCTCTTCCTGGATGATGTCAATGACATCGTCGACCGTAACAGTGCCCAAAATGCGCTGACCATGATCCACAACCGGCAGGGCCAGAAAATTGTACCGGGCAATGAGCTTGGCCACTTCCTCCTTGTCCGTATCAAACGGTACGGCAATGAGGTTTTGTTCCACCAGCAATTCCTTGAGTTTCTTGCCCCCCGGACTGATCATGATATCCCGCAGGGAAAGAACCCCCTTGAGATGGCGGTACTGGTCAACCATGTAGGCGTAATAGGGGATTTCCGAATCCTCCACCTGACTTCGGATCACGGTAATGGCCTGGTCTGCGGTGAGATTCTCGTCAAGAACCAGAATCTCCGTGTTCATGACCCCGCCGGCAGAATCGGGGTCATACATGAGCAGAGATTTGATCTCGGCAGCGTCTTCCTGATCAAGCTCCCGGAAAATGGCCTTGCGGATGTCAGGCTCAAGTTCGGCCACGGTGTCAGCGGCATCGTCCGGCGACATGAGGGTCAGGATATCCGCTGCCAACTTGGGGGGAAGCTGGGTCATCAGGGGAATGCGGTCATGGGAATCCATTTCGGCGATGGATTCGGCCGCATCTTCCAGGGGAAGCCCGCGGACCATGACCACCTGTTCCTCAAGGGGCAGGTTTTCCAAATGATCGGCTGCATCGGCTGGATGCAGCTGGTCAAAAAAATCATCCTGCATGGTTTCCGGCTCGTTCTCGGAATGATAATCGGTCATATCAGTCCAGTCCTTGCATGACGAAGGTTGCGTGGCCGCGCCATGTACGGCACGACAATACCCACCAGGCACGACAGAAGACCATGAATGCGACACATGCGTGCACGATCAAGAATCCACGCATGTGCCCCTGGTTCTCCCGCATCAGAGTACCTCGAACACCTCCTCCAGCCCGGCCTTTTCCCGGGCACCTTCGATGCCTTCAGCCGAACCGAGGACGGAAACAAATCCCCTTTGAACACATTTGGCAAGCACTTCACCAAAGGCCCGAAAATGGCTCTTGTCCGTAGCCAGGATCTGATCCCGAATGGTCTGGCGTTCCTCATCCGTCACCTTGGTCAGAAAACGAATCATGGACGAAAACCCCTGGGCATCGGGCAGCTGATACTGATCCATCCCGCCAATGGCTCCGATGACTCCCTTGTCGATCTCGGCCTGATCCAGATCCGCCGTGGCCAGAAAATCAGCGCATTTGTCAAAGGCCTCCAGGGTGGAAAGGATATTCGGATCCCTGTAGGAACCAAAGGTCATCAACCCGGACTGACGATCAAATCCGCAAAATCCGCCATAGGCACCGCCAAGCACGCGCACCTGTTCCCAGAGCCATGAGGTACGCAGGTACTTGGTGATCACGTTCACCGAACCATGATATTCGTATCCTCCGGCGTACAAATCCGTCCCCTTTGCCACGTAGTTGACCATGGCCGGCATGATCAGTCCCTCGTTGGCCTGGGAGCAGACCGGCAGCCAGGTATTTCTGCTCAGCCCCCGCTCGGGCATTTTCTGCAGAAACGTTTCCACGTGCCCTTTGACATCCTTCCAGATGGAAGCCGAGGTCGTCACGTTCACAACCATGGAGGCAGCATCCACCAGGGCGAATTGGATTTCCCGCAGACTGCCAAGCACCGTTTCCCAGTCGGTATCAATCTTGTCCAGGAGGAACCGGAGGAAGAAGAGATAGCTGATCCCCCCCATCTGTTCCCGTGCCCAGTCCGCCTCGTTGAACCGGGAACAGACACGCAGGGTTGCAAACGCGTGTCCTGAGGGAACCAGAGACCGTTCCAGCCCGGCCTTTTCTTCGGTGACGATCTGCCGAAACCGTTCCTTGTCGTCCAGCTTGACCCGCAACAGGGCATCCCGGGCAATATCCATGAGGTCCTTGACATTGCCTGCCATGGCCTTGCCGCGCAGTATCAACTTGCAGAACCCGTCTCGCTCACCCAGAACCGATGCCGTGAAAGGAGCCGCCCCGATACCCCCGGTCTTGCGCCTGATCCGTTTGCCAAACTGCACGTAATCTTCGGTATCTGTACCCATTTCAAACAGAGCCCGGCCGAACAGGGGAATGTAGGGAAGATATTTCTGCACCATGTGGTGCAGGTCCAGGACCAGGTCCGTATAGACAATCCCGCTGGTTTCCAGATCATGGAACAGGACCCGGGTCGAATACATGGACTCCTCGACAAGGGGAATGGTCTTGATGCCGGGCTCAAGCTCGCTTTTGGTTAAAACGGGAATGGTCGCCAGGTCTTCGGGCGCATCAGGCCGGGCCTGAAGCTCCTTGAGCTTTGCCGTGCCGGCAATGACGTCTTGCAGATCCTCGGGCGTCATATCCTTTTTCACATCGGCCAGCCGCTTGCTTTCCCTGGCCTCGAGAATCGCGCCGAGTTCCCTGTCCGGTTCGAGAACCACCTGCACAAGATGGGGGTTGTCCAGAAAATAAGAGGTAATGAGATTCTCGAAAAGTTTCTCTCCCTTGGCGAGGGATTCCTTGATGGAAGTCAGAACCGACTCGAAACCGACCAGTTCCAGGGGATCGCCATCGTACAGCCAGGTGGACAAGCTGCGGAGCATGACCAGCAGCCCTCTGGGGTATGACCCTGTATTGTTTTCGCGCAGGGCAAATTCAATGGTGTTGATCCCTGCCTCGATCAGGTCTTCCCCTATTCCCTGGTCACGAATATCCCTGAGGGTGTTCATGACGAGCTCCCTGACCCGGGAGGCATCCCTGGGGTCGATCCCCTTGAGACCGGTGGAAAAGACCATCTGCCGAAGCTCGTCCTCCAGCCCGAACCCGGCCAGGTCTTCTCCCAGTCCTGAGTCGATCAGGGCCTTGCGCAGGGGAGACCCGGGCATGCCCACCAGAATATATTCCAGGATACGCAGGGAAAGATTTTCCCGGGCATGGGTGGTCTCGCACAACAGCCAGTTCAGGGTGGTCATGCCCTTGTCCTGGCCTTCACCTGCGGCAAAGGCATGACGACGGATATCCCCCAGTTTTTTGATCGGCTGCAGGGGTATGGACGAGGTTACCTTTTTGGCGGAGAAATCGTCCAGATACGTCCCGAGAATCTCAAGACGTTTATCGGGATCGTCATTGCCGTAAAAATAGATCCACGCATTGGACGGATGGTAGTAGGTGGCATGAAAATCCCTGAAAGCCTCATAGGTCAGCTCGGGAATGTGCTCGGGATGGCCTCCGGATTCCAGGGCGTACAGGGTGTCGGGAAATACCGCATGTTGCGAGTACTCGCCAAGCAGGCTGTCCGGCGAGGAATAGACCCCCTTCATCTCGTTGAAGACCACACCCTTGTACCCCAGAGGATCGTCGGGATGCTCAAGCTCGTAATGCCACCCTTCCTGCTGGAAAATTTCAGGAGTTATCCGCGGATACAAGACCGCATCCAGATACACGTCTATGAGATTATAGAAATCCTGGACGTTTTGGCTGGCCACGGGATAGCATGTTTTGTCCGGAAAGGTCATGGCATTCAAAAAGGTCTGCAAAGATCCCTTGAGAAGTTCCACAAAGGGCTCCTTGACCGGATACTTGCGCGATCCGCACAGAACCGAGTGTTCCAGAATATGGGCAACCCCGGTGGAGTCCTTGGGAGGTGTCCTGAAGGTTATGCCGAAAACCTTGTTTTCATCGTCGTTGACAATGGAAAGCACCCGGGCACCGGTTTTTTCATGCTCGTATATGCTGGCAACAGCAGCTATTTCCTTGACAGTACGTTTTTCCTTGAGAACAAATCCATGGACCACGGTTGTATCCTCCTTATGGTCGGAACAATCCCGCTGGGAGCTGAAAAGAGTCTCAGCCTCATGGTTCCTGCGGCTTAAACGCGCAAGAAAAGGGGGGTATGTTCATCATTGCAAAATAGGCTCGCAAACCGGTTCTACCTTTCAAAATTCCCGGGAAATGGCAAGACCGAAGACCGTTTGGGCGCTCTTCTTGCTTGGCAGATCTTTGTAAAAACGATACCAGACCATGCAGCGTCTGACCCCTCCCAATCCTCACAATCAGGAGACATCCATGCCCAAGATCCTTGTCACCGGTGGTGCCGGCTATATCGGTTCCCACACCACCCTGGCCCTGTGTTCCAGGGGATACGAAGTTGTGGTTTACGACAATCTTTCCACGGGCCGCGCCGAAGCGGTGCTTCCCCCGGCGCGCCTTGAAGTGGGCGACCTGGCCGAAACCCACAAGCTCTCTGCCCTCATGGCCCGGGAACAGTTTGACGGGATTCTCCATTTTGCCGGATCCATCGTGGTTCCCGAATCCATGACCAATCCCGTCAAGTACTACACCAACAATACCAATAACACCACTAACCTCATCGGTCTGGCGGTCAAGCACAAGATCCCCTCGTTCATCTTCTCTTCCACGGCAGCGGTTTACGGGATGCCCGAAATCGTTCCGGTGACGGAAACATCACCTCTGGACCCCATCAATCCCTATGGCCGGAGCAAACTCATGAGCGAATGGGTCATCCAGGACACCCATGCGGCGCATCCTGATTTTTCCTATGTCATCCTGCGCTATTTCAATGTGGCCGGCGCTGATCCGGGAGGACGCATCGGTCAGAGTACCCCCAAGGCGACCCATCTGATCAAGGTGGCCTCGCAAACCGCCCTGGGTCGCCGCGACCATCTGAAAATCTTTGGCACCGACTATCCCACCAAAGACGGCACCTGCATCAGGGATTACATCCATGTGACCGACTTGGCCAATGCCCATGTGCTGGCCCTGAACCATCTCCAAGCGGGCAGGCCGTCGGGCATCTTCAATTGCGGCTACGGGCAGGGCTACACGGTCAGGGAAATCGTGAACGCGGTGAAAAAGGTCAGCAAGGTGGATTTCGCCACCCAGGACGTGGACCGCAGACCCGGCGACCCGGCAACCCTCATCGCCGATCCGGCCAAGTTGATGCAGACCATGCAGTGGCAGCCCGAGCACGACGATATTGAGGAAATCGCCTTGTCCGCCTATCTGTGGGAAAGCAAGCTGTAAAAAAGAGACGGGAGCAAAGAAGACAGCAAGACATGCTTCTTCCGGTCTCCCGTCTCCCGGTCTTTTGTCTCCCTGTCTGCCGTGTCCTCCCTTCTTGACTTCCCCTGCCCCTTGATTCAATGTGACGGCTTATTTTCACATGCCATACGGACCATCCATGACCAACTCTTGTGCCGGGTCCGGCAACACCATATTCTATCTACGCAACATCCGGAGGACGAGTCATCCATGAGCGATTACAAGGCAACCCTCAATCTTCCCAAAACATCCTTTCCCATGCGGGCCAACCTGAGCAAAAACGAACCCAAGATGCTCGCCTACTGGGAAGACATCAAGGCCTACGAGCAGATGATCCAGGCGGGCAAGGACAAGAAACCCTATGTCCTGCATGATGGTCCTCCGTATGCCAACGGGCATTTGCACATGGGGCACGCCCTGAACAAGATCCTCAAGGACATCATCGTCAAAAACCGGAACATGGCCGGATTCCAGGCCCAATATGTTCCGGGCTGGGACTGTCACGGCCTGCCCATTGAGCACAAGGTGGAACAGGAACTGGGAGCAGCCAAAAAAGACAAATCCGTGCTCGAAATCCGCAAACTCTGCCGGGAATACGCCCTCAAATGGCTGGACATCCAGCGCAACGAATTCAAGCGGTTCGGCGGCCTCGGTCTGTGGGAAAAGCCCTATCTGACCATGACTCCGGATTATGAGACCGCCACGGCCCGGGAACTGGCCAGATTCATGGACCAGGGAGCAGTTGTACGCAACAAGAAGCCCATCTACTGGTGTTCATCCTGTCAGACGGCCCTGGCAGAGGCCGAAGTGGAATACGCCGACCACACCTCCCCATCCATCTTTGTCCGTTTTCCCATTACTGATCCGGCCATCACCAAGATCTTTCCCGACTGCGATCCGAATGCCACTTTCATTGACATCTGGACCACCACCCCCTGGACCATCCCGGACAACATGGCCGTGGCCGTGCATCCGGATTTCATGTATGTGCTGGCCCGAACAGGATCCACCTTCCACATTCTGGCCAAGGACCTGGTCCAGGAGAACCAGAAACGGTTCGGCTGGGATGACCTGGAAATTCTCGCCGAAACCCAAGGCAGGAACCTGGAAAACATCGCGGCCACCCACCCCTTTCTCGATCGGAAATCCCCCATTGTGCTGGCTGATTACGTGACACTGGAAACAGGTACCGGCTGCGTGCATACGGCTCCGGGCCATGGGCGCGAAGACTATGAGACCGGACTGCGTTACGGCCTGGAGGTTCTCTCCCCCCTGGACGATGAAGGACGCTTTCTGCCTTCGGTCAAGTATTTTGCAGGCAAGACCGTGTTCGAGGCCAACCCTCTGGTTATTGAAAAACTCCAGGAACAGGGCCATCTCCTGGCCACGGAAACAATCACCCACTCCTATCCCCATTGCTGGCGATGCAAGAAACCGGTCATCTTTCGGGCCACCACCCAGTGGTTCATCTCCATGGAGGCCAATGACCTCCGCAACAAGGCCCTGGCGGCCATTGACAAGGATGTCACGTGGATCCCGGGATGGGGCAAGGAACGGATCTACAACATGGTCAAGAACCGTCCCGACTGGTGTATTTCCAGGCAGCGCATGTGGGGCGTACCCATCATTGCTCTGCTGTGCCGCGACTGCGGTCAGGCATGGTTTGACAGCAAGTGGGTTCACACCATCGTGGACAGGTTCGCCACCCACCCCACGGGTGCGGACTACTGGTTTGAGGCCTCCCTGGACGAGGTGGTGCCCAAGGATCTGGTCTGCCCCCATTGCGGAAGCAATCATTGGGAAAAGGAAGACGATATCCTGGACGTCTGGTTTGACTCCGGCACCAGTTTTGCCGCTGTCGTGGAAGGACGCGAGGAATGCCGCTTTCCGGCCGATCTCTATCTTGAAGGAACCGACCAGCACAGGGGATGGTTCCACAGCTCTCTGCTCGCTTCCATAGGCAACAGGGGCCAGGCTCCGTACAAATCCGTACTTACCCACGGCTTCGTGGTCGACGGCAAGGGACACAAGATGTCCAAATCCGTGGGCAATGTCATTGCGCCAGAAGAGATTATCAACAAATACGGCGCCGAAATCCTGCGTCTCTGGGTAGCTGCATCCAACTATCAGGAAGACCTGCGCATCTCGGACGAAATCCTGCGCCGGCTGGTTGACGCTTACCGTCGAGTCAGAAACACCTGTCGGTATATTCTGGGTAATCTCAAGGACTTTGACCCCCAGACCGACATGGTTGCCGCCCAGGACATGCTCCCTCTGGACAGATACGCCCTGGACCTGGTGGCCGAGGCCCATCAGACCATGCAAAAGGGGTATGAGGAGTTCGAGTTCCACAAGGTCTATCACACCCTGCACAATTTGTGTGCCACCGACCTGAGCGCCTTTTACCTGGATATCCTCAAGGATCGGCTGTATGTTTCAACAACCAAGGGCATTGAGCGGCGCTCGGCCCAAACCGCCCTGTACCGGATCCTGCTGGTGCTGCTGGAAAACATGGCTCCCATCCTCAGTTTCACGGCGGAGGAAGTCTTCAGGAACCTGCCCGAGGCCATGCGTGGCAACGTTACGACCGTATTCGGGTACACCTTTCCTGCCGTTGCCAAGGGCTTCATGGACGAGGAAGAAACCCAGTTGTGGAACATGCTCGTGGAGATACGCAACGAAGTTACCAAGGCCATCGAACCTTTCAGAAAATCCAAGGAACTCGGCCATTCCCTGGACAGTCATGTCACCCTGTTCGTCAAGGATGACATGCGCGAGGACCTGGAAAAGGCCTCGGAATATTTGCGGGCCTTTTTCATTGTTTCCAAAGTGAGCCTGGCCGATCTTGCAACCGCCCCGGAAGGCATCTTTGCCAGTCAGGAGGTCCCTGACCTGAAGATCGGGGTGACCCGCGCACCAGGTACCAAATGTGCCCGCTGCTGGGTGTACAACGAAGAGCTGGGCACCAATCCGGATCATCCCGAGGCATGTCCGCGCTGCACCCGTGTCCTGGAAGCTATGGCATAACCTACGAACAAACCGTGCAACAGGGAGTGCCCGGTACACGACGGCACCACAGGACATGTACCAGGCACTCCCAGAGCCGCACCATACCGGCAACGACCAATCTCATGAACACCAAATACAAATTCGTTTCCATCCTTGCCGCGGTGATCATCGCCCTGGACCAGATCTCCAAGATCTGGGTCCAGGGAAATATTTCCATGTACGAATCCATTCCGGTCATTCCGGGCTTTTTTGATCTGGTCCATGTCCTGAACAAGGGCGCTGCCTTTGGATTTCTGAACCGGGCCGACATTCACTGGCAGACCTATTTCTTCATTGGTGTCTCGGCCCTGGCCGTTGTACTCATCTTTCATCTGGTCAACACCGTGGACCGCCGGGATCCGCCCCTGTTTACCGGACTGGGGTGCATTCTTGGCGGGGCTCTGGGCAACATGATCGACCGAATACGCATCGGTCAGGTTATTGATTTTTTGGATTTCCACATTGCCAGTCACCATTGGCCGGCCTTCAACATCGCGGACATGGCCATCAGTGTAGGGGCGCTGTTGCTCCTGGTATCCTTTTATCAGCGGAAAAAGAATGCATCCCGTTTTAATTGAAATAGGTCCCCTGACCATCCACAGCTATGGTTTTTTTGTGGCAGCCGCGTTTCTGGCCGCCATGGCCTGGACCTGCCGGGAAGCCAAATCCCGTGGTCTGGATCATTCTCTGGTTTCAGACCTTGGCTTTTACGTTGTTCTCGGCGCCATTCTCGGCGCCCGGATTTTATACATCCTTATCAATCCGGTTTATTTTTTCCACCACCCCCTGGAAATGCTCATGTTCTGGAAAGGGGGGCTGGTATTTCTGGGCGGGGCCATTCTGGCCTCAGTGACCGGGTATTGGTACCTGAAAAAAAAAGACCAACCCTTGTGGCCCTGGATGGACGCCATTGCCGTCAGTGTTCCCCTGGGCCAGGCCATTGGCCGCATCGGCTGCACCATGGCCGGATGCTGTTACGGCGGTGTTTGCGAACTTCCCTGGGCCATCACCTTTACCGACCCCAACAGTCTGGCCCCGGTCAATATTCCCCTGCATCCGACCCAGGTTTACCACTGCCTGGCCGGATTGGTCACCTTTGGCATGCTCCTGGGGGCCAAACGGTTCATCACCACCAAGGGTATTCTTACCGGTCTGATGCTCATGTTATATGCCGTGTTCCGGTTTTCCATCGAATTCTTCCGGGGCGACTACCGGGGTGATTTCGGGATCCTTTCCGTCACCCAGGTCATTGCTCTGGGCGTGTTCTGTCTGGGGCTTGGCATTGTACTGTTCAGAAACAGGAAAACTGCGAAATAATTGAGGCACCATCCGAAAGGAATTGCCTCATGCGTGATCTGCAAGGCCGATCTTCTCACCAACCCTGCAACAACATAAACAAAATACAATGTCCTCCCTTACTCCTTTCCAACTTGCCCTGGTAGTTGCCATTCTGGTCCTGCCCATCATTCCCAATCTCTGGGCCATCTGGCATATCTTCCGCAACGACTTTGCCACGCCGGCCGAAAAAAAGGGATGGATCTGGCTCAACGTCTTTCTTCCTGTTCTTGGAGGCATCATCTACTTTTTTGTGGGCCGACGCAGGACCCTTGACGCCTTGCCCACATCCCCTCAAAACGACATCAGCCAGTCTTCATGAATCAGAACCAACCGGGCAGAATGAGGTTTACAGCACAATCCAACAAGCCCTATAGTCGATCCGAACCACGTTCCTTCCAACCAAGGCGGGCATCTGTCATGACTTCTTCACGATCAACCGGTTTATTCCTTGTGGGTATGGCCATCATCCTGCTGCTGGTGCCTGCATGCGCCTCCAAACAGGATGTTTCCTCCCTCCAGGGGCAGGTCTCGTACCACCAGCAACAACAGGCTCGGGAAAACCAGGAGTTGAAGAAAAAAATCGTCACCCTGGAATCCGAGCTGGTCAAAGCACGCCAGGATATCAAACAGGAAATTTCCCAGTCAAGCCAGCCTGTTCGTTCCAAACAGGCTGATCTCTGGGCGGAGATTGAACAATTGCGCGTCCAGCTGGCAACAGTCCGGGGAGAGGTCGACGGCTTGACCCGAAAAATGCAGATTCTTGCCTCCAACCAGGACAATGCCACATCAGCCCTTACGCACATGAACGCGACAACATCCAGGATGAACCGCGTCGTGACGGCCATGGCCGGACAATTGGGCATGGACCTGGCCGAGTTCCATCAGGAAAGCGCTCAACCCCGGCCCTCTCAGGCCGTCCAAGGAGTCAGGCCAAAGCAAACTAGCCAACCCGAGGCCGCTCCCGGGTACGAATCGGCCCAGGCCCTGTACAAAAAGGCCCTCAACTCCTTTTACGCCAAGGACTATGCCCAGGCCCTGTCCCTGTGGGAAGAATTCGCAACCACCTTCACCAAGGACAGCCTTGTACCCAACGCCCTGTTCTGGCAGGGGGAATGTCATTATCAGATGCGCGACTATGCCCGGGCCATCCTTGCCTATCAAAAGGTCATTGAAACGTACCCCAAGAGCAACAAATACCGTCCTGCCCTGCTCAAACAGGGCATCTCCTTTTTCAAGATGAACAAGAAAAAACCGGGCAAGCTCGTTCTGCAGGACCTTATCAAAAAATATCCTCAATCGGCCGAGGCTCGAAGGGCCAAAGCCTACCTGCAGACCAACGGCTGACTCCGTTGGAACATGAAGGAAATGTCATGCGTCATTTCTGCGCAAGCGGAGATGACGCGTTTTGTTTGCAAAACCCTCAGCTACCAATGGTGCTGGCCCATTGCGGCACAAACAGCAACGACGCATCATGAATACATTGAACACCGCCGTCATCCTGGTCCGTCCCAAGTATCCCGAAAATGTGGGATCGGTCGCCAGGGCGTGCATGAACATGGGATGCCACCAGCTCATTCTGGTCAATCCCCGGAACTGGGATGTGAACAAGGCCAAACGGCTGGCCACCCCGCACAGTGAACAACTCCTCGACGAGGTCACCATTGTCCAGAACCTGGCCGAGGCTCTTGCGCCCTTCTCCGTGGTCTACGGGACCACGGCCCGCACCGGTGGATGGCGCAAGGCCATCATGGTGCCGGAACAGGCCAGCACCACCATTGCCAGGCAGCTTGGTGACAACGAACACGTCGCCCTGGTCTTCGGGCCCGAAGACACCGGCCTGGACAACCGGGAAATCGAAATCTGCGGACAGCTCATCTGCATTCCCACCCATCGGGACATGACCTCCCTGAATCTGGCCCAGGCGGTCCTGATCATTCTCTACGAAATCTTCAAACACTCATCCATACAGCCCCAGACGACCAACCAGCTTCCGCCAAGCCGGTCCATCACCCACAAGGAACAGGAAGTCCTGATCGAACGGATCAAGGCTTCTCTGCTGGCCATTGATTTCCTGCACGACGACAATCCCGATTACTTCATGCTCCCCATGCGCCGATTCCTGCAGCGGTTCCAGATCAAACGCCACGAGTTCAACCTGCTCATGGGCATCTGTCGACAAGTCCAGTGGATCGTCAAGAAAGCGGGAAAACAATAAGCAGTCCAAGGACGCAGATCAGGACAACGTCAAGGCGTCCCGTCTTCAAAGAAGCGTCCTTTTGCTGAACCCGTCGTTCCTGTCACAACCGACCTTCCTGCCCGCGGCCCCGACAGGCATTCTGCGTACGGAATTTTTGCGCCTTCTCACAATCCCGCCCCGTCCAGAACCATCCGGGCACATGTTTCCACCGCATACAATCCATCCTTGAGCAGAAGGATCTCCTCCCTGTCCAGCTGATAGGGATAGATGACATTGTGCGCGCTTTTCCCGGCACATTGTTCCCGAAGCCCGATGCGCAGCCGTTGTCCCTGACTCCAGGACCAGAAACGGGTCAACCGTTTGCCAAGTCGCGCGCTGATATGCCCCCTGTCCTCAAGGGCATGAATCCGGTCCAGGGTATGGTGCATGGTCAGCCCGTATTTCAGGGCCAGGATACGTACAGCCGTTGCCAAACGGACCATGCCGGAATGCTTGATATCAAGCCCTCCCTGAAACGGGCCCTTGGGGATGAGCACAAAATGCCCCCATATGGTCAGGGGAATCCGGTATCCAGCCAGTTCTTCGGCCAAAAAACGCAGAACAAGCGGTCGGGTTCGAACATACTCCCACAATTCATGTTTCAGGGAAAGGGCTGGTTCCTTGGGGCCGGCAAGGGGCCTAAAATCCAGAAAAAGTCCATATTGCCACGGCCCCTTTTCCACAGGGTTGGCCAGCCATGCGCGAAGACGCGCTATCCATGCATCCCTGGTTCCGCGCCACAAGGGCGAAGTAACCATAATCCCGCCGGGACACAGGGACATACCCGCCCCGTCCAGGGTCATGACCAGATCCTGGGCAACATTATCCAGTTCGTGGGTATCCGGCGCAACCGGATAGATGAGTCCGTTATCCTGGTCCGAGGAGAGAACCTGCTCCTGGCGCCCCCCGGAACCGAACTCCAGCCAGGTGCACGCCTCAAGCCAGGCATGTTCCCTGGCATGGAGGGCAAGGACCACCTTTGCAAGATCCTCATTGAACAACGACACCTCACGGGAAATGTCGGCGGCGTTCCGGTTGGCGTTCAAACCATCCCGCACCAGTTTGATCCGGCCCATGCGGATTTCCCTGAAGGATCCTTGTGCAGCCAGACGCAGCAGGGTTGTCTGTCTGACGGCTGCATCACCATACCATGGACATGCGTTCATGTTCCTTCCCTGGTGCACATGGGCCTCCCAAAGCGTGCCTCAGCCCGTTTACCCCGGTTGAACCAGCAGACTTTTTTCTGATTTTCTCTATCACACATCCCGGCGACCTGACCAGACCATGCCAACAAACGGTTTGCCTCCGGGTTCGACCGGTTCCCCCCAAACCATGGAAGGCTCGGGAAACACCTTTGTGCGGCCTGCAACCGTTCACCTGAAAAGGGTGGTCTGTTCCACTGGATGGTGTACAAGAAAATGGACACCACCATCCATTCCCAGGAGGAAGCCATGGACGTGAACACCTTGCGCAAGAAACAACTGACCTTTGCCCTGGCCTTTGGCATTCCCTACTTTGTCTCCATCATCGGCCTCTATCTCCTTGTCTACCTCGCCAAGGACTGGATTGCAGGCCAAACCCTGGGAGGAATGCCCCTGCACTATGTTCTTGTGGGGCTGGTCATCTACCCGGTAACCTGGATCATTTTCATCATCTACACCAAAGCGGCCAATGCCATGGAAGACACGATGCAAACCAGACACCCCCGGGAGTAACCCTATGGAGACCATATACCACGTTCCCATCACCGCCCTGGTTCTCATCGGGGCCATGCTCACCTTTACCGTGATCACCACCTGGCTTTTCAGAGTCCAGAAAACAGCGGCCGACTATTACCTGGCCGGCCGCAAGGTCAATTCCTTCATCAACGCCTCGGCCATTTCCAGCGATTATCTGAGCGCCGCCTCTTTCCTCGGAGTAGCCGGGATCGCCTTTCTCAAGGGATTTGACGGGATCATCTATGCCTTTGGATTCTTTGTTGGCTACATTGCCCTGCTCCTGTTTCTGGCCTCTCCCCTGCGCAAGTTCGGCAAGTACACGGTGCCGGATTTCGTATCTGAACGCTTCCACTCGCGATCTGCCCGTATCTGGGGCATCATCGGCGTCTTGTTCGTATCCATGTTCTACATGGCCCCGCAAATGCTCGGAGCGGGCAAGGTCATGGGACTGCTTCTGAATCTGGAATACAGGACCGCCATTGTGGTCATCTCCCTTATCATCACGGCATACGTCACGGTGGGCGGCATGAAGGGAACAACCATCAACCAGCTTGTCCAGTTCTGGATCATGTTCGGGTCCATGTTTTTGCTGGCCTTCATTCCCTTTGTGCTCAAGGGATTCACCTATACCGAGGTTACGACATTTCTTGCCGGTTTCAACGGTCCGGAACCCGTATCCGGCACGATGTTCAATGGAAGCGCCTACATGGTTCCCGGATACTGGCTGACAAACATCAAGGACACCATGTCCCTGCTTTTGGCCTTGATGTTCGGAACAGCCGGTCTGCCGCACATTCTGGTACGATTCTATACCGCACCCGACGGCAAGGCCGCCCGAAAAACCGTCATTTATGTACTCCTGCTGATCGGATGTTTTTACATTCTCTCGCCCTACGTGGGCCATGTCATCCGCTATGTTTTTTTACGTGCCGGTGATCTTCACATGAACCAGCACCTGACTTCCTGGCTGGCTGAAAACGGCAAAAATCTGGCCGTGCCGGTGGCGGGTTCGTATTTTGGCGGGCAAATCCTTCTCGGTCTGGTGGTGGCCGGGGCCTTTGCCGCCATTTTGTCCACAGTGGCCGGCCTGATCATCACCTGCGCAGGAGCCATTGGTCATGACCTGGTGGTCAGCCTCATCAACCCCAACCTGCCCGAACGGACCAGAGTCCTGACCGCACGCATCGCCTCACTGGGCATCGGACTTTTGGGCATTCCCCTGGGATTTGCCGCAGAATCCATGCAGATCGCTGTTCTGGTGGGCCTGGCCTTTGCCATTGCCGCATCCACCTTCTTTCCGGTCCTGGTCATGGGCATCTGGTGGCCCAAAATGACCAAAAACGGAGCCATTGCCGGGCTGGCCACGGGCATTGTGGGTTCCTTTGTCATGATCCTTGGCAAATCCTGGATGCCTGAAATGCTCCGTTTCCAGAATCCCGGCGGGTTTGTCATGCTTCTTTCCTTTGCCGCCATTTACACGTGTTCGCGCATGGAATTTTCGCGCAAGGGAAAATCGGCCATTCCCCATGACGTGGATGAAGTCATGACGGTTCTCCACGGCCCGGAACAATAAAAAAGAAAAGTACGCAGGACGCAGTTGGCAGTGCGCAGGAAAAAGCAAAAGTATGGTATTGACAGAAATACTTTGCAAGTATTTCTAGAAACGACCAGCACGTCTTCTTCCCCGTACAGATATCATCCCTGTCTGCGCACTGTGCACTGTGCACTGCGTACTCATACTCTTACAGTCCCCCATGCCCTCCAAAGAACGACCAACCATTCTTCTTTCCACGGGCTGCCTCTTTGACCGACCCCTGGAGGAAATCGCTGCAATCTGCACGGATGCGGGTTTTGATGGATTGGAACTCATCCTGTCCCATCCGGACATGCTCGACCCCCAACGTCTCATCAGCCAGACCGCCCCCTGCAAAATCATCTCCCTGCATGCCCCGTTCAGGAAATGGGCCCTGTGGGGGGGGCATCTGCACGCCTGGAAAAAGTCCATTGCCCTGGGCAACCAATTGAAAGACGTGCGCCACATTACCCTGCATCCACCCCATTTCCGGCAGGGAGAACTCGCTTTATTCTGGTGGTTCAGGTCCTCTTTTGATCTTCCCATGGATATGGAAGCCTCCCCGCGACTCACCCTGGGCATTGAGAATCTCCCCTGGGGGCAACAATCCCCCTTTGCCAAAGACCCCCTCACCCAACTGGCCCTGCTGTGCGCCCAAAAAGGAACCAACATGACCCTGGATACCTGTCATCTCGGGGTAAGCAGTTACGATATCCTCAAGGGGTGGAAACGCATCCCCCGATTATTGGTCAGCAACATCCATTTTTCCGATGCCTCAGGATGGCAGGAACACCTCTGGCCCGGGAAGGGCAATCTCCCCCTGTGGGAATTCCTGGCCCTGGTGGCCCAGGACGGCTACACAGGTCACCTCACCCTGGAAGTCACCCCGGCCGCTTTTATCAGGCAGGACCCCGTATCCAGATTACGGGAACAACGCCAGGAAATGGCGTCCTTTTTCCGGTGAGAACAAAAATCATCTTGACCTGCAACGAGCTGACATCAGCCCGTGAGCAAGGCCGACCGGAGAAAAAGGACGCCGCTGCACCCGGTATCCACACACCAGACACGGCCCACATTCTTTCTTCTTGACCTTTTTCTGATTATCTCACATTTTGAGCAATTCAGGCGTTCCCTTATACCCCGCCGACAAGCACCCCAATCACATCCATTTCGCCTTTCCCGCCACCTGGCAGGGCAAGGCATTTTCATTTTCGAGGTATGTCCATGGCAGCAGATATTTCCCTCAAGCAATTAACCAGAGAAGTGGACAAACGCCGAACCTTCGGGATCATCAGCCACCCGGACGCCGGAAAGACCACCCTGACCGAAAAACTCCTGCTCTACGGCGGAGCCATCCAGATGGCAGGGACCATCAAGTCCCGCAAGGCCAATCGGTATGCCACCTCCGACTGGATGGCCATGGAACAGGAACGCGGCATCTCCGTGACCACCTCGGTGATGAAGTTCAATTACAACGGCTTTGAGATCAACCTCCTGGATACCCCCGGCCATCAGGACTTTTCCGAAGACACCTACAGGGTGCTCACGGCGGTGGACTCCGCCCTCATGGTCATTGACAGCGCCAAGGGTGTTGAGGTCCAGACCCGCAAGCTCATGGACGTCTGCCGGATGCGGGATACCCCCATCATGACCTTTGTGAACAAACTCGACCGGGACGGATTGGACCCCCTGGACATTCTGGAGGACATTGAAAAGACCCTGCATATTGAATGCGCCCCCCTGTCCTGGCCCATTGGCATGGGTAAACAGTTTCAAGGGACCTACAATATCCACAAAAAGCAACTCCATCTGTTTTCGGCAACCCATGGGGGCAGAATCCAGGAAGGTATTGTCATCACCGACATCAACGATCCCAAACTGGACGAACTTCTGGGCCAGCATGCCGACGAACTGCGCATGAATCTCGAACTCATCGAAGGAGCCGGTTACCCCTTTGACCGGGAACGCTACCTCAAGGGATTGCAGACCCCGGTATTCTTCGGCAGCGCCATCAACAACTTCGGGGTTCAGGAACTGCTTGATACCTTTGTGGAACTTGCTCCGCCTCCCCAACCCAGACAGACAACCACCAGGGAGGTCTCTCCCTATGAACCGGAATTTTCCGGCGTGGCCTTCAAGATCCAGGCAAACATGGACCCGGCCCACAGGGACCGGCTCGCTTTCGTGCGCATCTGTTCGGGCAAGTTCACCAGGGGCATGAAGGTCCGTCACCATCGATTGGGCAAGGAAATCCAGATCGCCAATGCGACCATTTTCATGGCCCAGGACCGAACCGGAGTGGAAGAGGCATGGCCCGGCGACATCATCGGGGTGCACAACCACGGAACCATCCGTATCGGCGACACCTTTACCGAGAAAGAGCCTCTCAAGTTCACGGGCATCCCCAATTTCGCACCCGAGCACTTCAGACGGGTCATCCTGAAAAATCCCCTCAAATCCAAGCAGTTGAACAAGGGACTGACCCAGCTCTCCGAGGAGGGCGCTGTGCAGCTTTTCAGACCCATGATGAACAATGACTATATTCTTGGTGCCGTGGGTGTCCTCCAGTTTGATGTCATCATGTCCCGCCTGAAAGACGAATACGGGGTGGATGCCGTTTACGAGCCCGTTCAAACGGAAACAGCCCGATGGGTGACCTGCGACCAGCAGAAAATTCTGGATCAGTTCACTCGGGAATTCCAGTCCAACATGGCCCTGGACGCCGAAGGCGCCCTGACTTACCTGGCCCCGAGCAAGTGGCGCCTGGATTACACCATGGAACAATGGCCCGACATTGTCTTTCACACCACGCGGGAAAAAGTCTAACGCATCCCCGTTGACGCCACCAGGGGCGACCGCGCATTTCCATCAGGGCCATCGAACCCATGTTCGATGGCCTTCTTTTGTGCTCACGGGAGGCCCCACCTCGGCCGTCCTGGCGATAGCCACACAGCCGACCAGCTGCTCACCATGGCGCCCAGGTTCTGCTCCAGGGCAGCCCAAACAAAACAAGCGGGAAAACAGGGGCATTCCCCTGTTTTCCCGCTTGTTGACAGGACAACAGATGCAGCCGGATTACAGCCGCTGAGCCACTTCGGCCCGATCCGCAAAAACCTTTTTGGCGTCCTCGTAGAACAAACCGGTTGCACCATGTTCCGAGGTGCCCACGGTATGCCAGGTATCGCCGTGTTTTTCAAAGACGCAAATGACAGGGCCGAAATCAATGGCCGCCCGTTTTTCATCCGCAAACAGAACTTCCTTGAACGTCAACGCCTTGATCATTTCCTGCAAACTAGCATCCATACCCTTAACCTTCCCTTTTGTGCTTTGTTGGATTACAAGAAAAGACATTTGTAAAAACATTTCAAGGCAGAGTCAATCGCCTTGTCCACCCCTGTCCAACGGGAGTTTTGTCATGCGTCTTTTCCTTGCAAGGGGTCGCTTACATACCGCCATGACCATGGTCTGGTTCCTTGTTGTCCTATGTGTTGCATGCTCGCGCCCGCCCCTGGGGGGCTCCATTGAGGATGTACAGACCATTCCCCAGGACGTGTCGCGCATTATAGGGGCGAATTCCGGCTCCATGGACGACCACAGCCATATCCCCAACCAGAGCCGTCTTGCCAAGCAGTATCTGACCCATTTTTTCGCCCCCTGGCATCTCAAGGCGGCCACACTCTACCCTGCCGAAAACCTGTTGAGATCAATCAACACTCTGGGTACCAGCAAAGTCATTGGAGAAAACCTGCAACCCTGGCCCACACAGCGGATTACCCGGCTTGTGGCCACATGTGACCAGGAAACCTTTCCCAACCAGGATGCCCGGGCCATCACCATCATGGACACTCATGCACGTGCCCTGCCAACCCGCCATCCCGGCTTCCATTCCTTTGACCGGCCCGGGGAAGGATACCCCTTTGACTATATGCAGTATTCGGTCCTGTGGGCCGGAACCCCCGTCCATGTCTGCCATCTGACCCGGGACAAGGAATGGGCCCTGGTCGAGGCAGGATTTGTGTACGGATGGGTTCCGGTCAACAACCTGGCCATGGTGGACGAGGCCTTTATGGCCCGATTCCAATCCGACCATTTTGCCGTGCCCCTGCGGGACGACCGTCCCATCATCGATACGGAAGGCGTGTTCCGATGCATGACCCATATCGGAGCCATCTACCCCGTTGCCATGGAAAGCCCGACCCGTCCCATGCTCCTCATGCCGGCGGCCGACGCATCCCGCAAGGCCGTTCTGGTCAAGGCCGACATGAAGGGACTGGAGATGGCCCCCTTTCCCCTGC
This sequence comes from Desulfoplanes formicivorans, assembly GCF_001748225.1. Lineage (NCBI taxonomy): Bacteria > Pseudomonadati > Thermodesulfobacteriota > Desulfovibrionia > Desulfovibrionales > Desulfoplanaceae > Desulfoplanes > Desulfoplanes formicivorans. The sequence goes on along the minus strand of NZ_BDFE01000008.1, from coordinate 23,141 downwards.
CCATGACCCTGGACAATCAGGTTTTTCTGGCCCAGGGGTTCATGGGCCAGCCCTATGGATGGGGTGGCATGTACGCCAATCGCGATTGTTCAGCCATGACCCGGGACTACATGACCCCGTTTGGCTTCTGGCTACCCAGAAACTCTTCCCAGCAGGCCAGACAGGGACGGCGCATCAACCTTGCCGGACTTTCGGCCAAGGACAAGGAAAACATCATCAGGACGCAGGGGATTGCCTTGCGAACCCTCATCTGGATGCCCGGGCACATTGTCCTTTATCTGGGCCAATATCAGGGACAACCGGTCATCATGCACAACATGTGGGGGCTCAAGACCAAAACCCTGATGGCCGGGGAAGGACGATACATCATCGGCAAGACCGTGATCACCACCCTGTATCCCGGGGCGGAGCTGAACCATCTTGACCGGCCCTCCGGACTGCTGATCAACAAGATCACCGGAATGAGCATCTTCCCTTGATCCCGGTGATCATCCTGTTCACGATCGCAACCCTTTTAGGTGGAGGCTCACCCCATGAGGCCCGAAGATATCTCCCCGGCATCCCGGGTTCTGGACATTGTAGCCGCGTACAAAACAACCGAACCCGTATTTCGCAGCTACGACAAACAGGCTGGGGAATGCGTTTTGTGCAACGCCTTGTTCGAATCCCTTGAAGGCCTGGCCGCCAAATACCACCTGGATGTCAACCAGCTTCTTGCCCGGATCCGCCAGGCAGCAACAACCACCCAGGAGCAGCAATCATGAGTCAAAGTACATTCAAACCAGTGGGCCAGTCGGACAACCGATTGTTCGGACCCAGAAAAGTCCTGGTCCATGGTCTTGATCCACGTGACCGGCAACGTCTCATAACCCATTTGGACACAACCAGGGAGTTCGAAGACCTCCCCCTGATTTTCCCGGGCCGGGAAGATTTCTCGTGCACCCTGGAAGAACTCTTTGCCCGGGAGGATCAAAGCGCTCCCCATGATCACGTTCTTGCCTCTCCTTTTGTGATCATGGGAGGTCTTCTGGAACACGAACTTCACGCCTTCATGAAGATCTATAAATCCATTGAGCTTCCTCGTCCCATATGGGCCACCCTGACCCCGGTTTCTGCTACATGGTCCCTAACCGACCTGCTGACGGAACTTACCCGGGAGCACCAGGCCATGGGCAAGCCGGCGTCTTCGTAGCCGGCAGGACCTCGCGGGTTTGACAATGACAGCGGGATTCACCTAAAGATGATTCCTTGCAAGCAGATCCCAACCGTCATGCCCGAGCAGGCATCTTTCAAATCATGTCCATTCTTTTTGCATCCCTGCCGTCTTTTTCCGGCCAGGCTTTTCAGGTCTGGATCACGGACCTGGCCAAATTCTTCGGAGTGCTGGGCCTGCTGACCTGGCTCATTGTTCACGGGTCTGCTGATCTGGGGTACAACTGGCAATGGTATCAGGTGCCCAGGTACCTTTTTACCTGGAACGAGGAAGGATTCACCCTGGGTCCGCTCCTGACAGGCCTGATCGTAACCCTGAAAATCACGGGATGGAGCCTGGTTTTCGCCTTTGCCATTGCCCTGACCACGGCCATGATGCGTCTTTCCGGCTCGTTCATGGCCCGAAGCGTCTCCCGGGTGTATCTCGAATTCATTCGCAACACCCCTCTGCTCATCCAGATATTCTTTCTCTATTTTGTCATCTCGCCCATTATCGGCCTGGACCGCTTTGCCATTGCGGTTCTGGCCCTCAGCCTTTTTGAAGGCGCGTACGCCTCGGAAATTTTTCGGGCCGGTATCCGATCCATCCCCAAGGGACAGTGGGAGGCCGGGTACAGTCTGGGCATGACATCCTTTGACCTTTACAGATTGGTCATTCTGCCTCAGACCCTGCGCAGGATCGCTCCCCCCCTGACAAGCCAGGGTATCTCCCTGATCAAGGACTCGGCCTTAGTGAGCACCATCGCGGTCTACGATCTGACCATGCAGGGCCAGGCCATCATTGCGGATTCCTTTCTGACCTTTGAAATCTGGTTCACGGTAGCAGCTATCTATCTGGTGCTGACTGGATTTCTCTCCCTTCTGGTAACCCTGATGCAGCAAAAAACATGGTGAGCTCTGGTTTGCCGTTTTCTTGTTCCCTTTTTTCATGTACCATGTTCATTCCCATCACAACCTGCTGCCCTGTCAAGCAACCCCTTCAAGGAGGCCTTTCATGCGCTTTCGATGCTTTGTGCTTTTCTGTTGTGGCTTCATACTTCTGGCAACTTCCACCCAGGCCATGGCCAATCCGGTGACCGAACAGCTCCGCGACGCTAGCACCCTGGAAAAAGTCATCAAAAACGGCAAGCTGCGAATCGGTTTTTCCACATTTGTTCCCTGGGCCATGAAGGACAAAACAGGCGCCTTTATCGGATATGAAATCGACGTGGCCACACGCCTTGCCCATGACATGGGCGTCAGACCCGAATTCATCCCCACCAAATGGTCCGGCATCATCCCGTCTCTTTTAACCGGCAAATTCGACATCATCATCGGAGGGATGGGCATCACGCCCAAGCGCAATCTCAAGGTCAATTTCACCATTCCCTACGAATACTCGGGCATGTCCATGATTGCCAACAAGAAGCTGGCTGCAGGTTTCAACAGCCTGGAGGATTTCAACAAACCTTCGGTGACCCTGTCGGCGCGCACCGGGGCCACACCGGTTCAGGCAGCCAAGCGGTTCATGCCCCGGGCAACGCTTCGCTTTTTTGACGACGAGGCCCAGGCACTGCAGGAAGTGCTCATCGGCAAGGCCCACGCCATGATCGCCTCGGCACCGTTTCCGGCCCATCAGGCCATACGACACGAGAACAAGCTCTTTTTGCCACTGGGAGAAACAACCTTCACCAAGGAGCCCATCGGATTTGCCATCAAAAAGGGTGATCCCGATTTTCTCAATTTTCTGAACAACTGGATCATCATCACCTCGGCCGAGGGATGGCTACAGGCCCGGCACGATTACTGGTTCAAAACACTGGACTGGGAACAACGGATCAAGTAGCTCCCGACACGCTTTTTCTGACATACTTCCTTCATAAAAAAAGCCTGCGGGCTATCCCGCAGGCATCCTTTTCTCATGTACCGACCACCATCGCCACGCAGACCAAGTCTTCTCGACCTAATCATCCTGCTCATACTCATTTCCGGAGCCGGCTGGCTGTATTATCAGGCAACCACCAACATGGACTACACCTGGGATTGGTCGGTTATTCCCCAATACCTTTTCAGATACGACGCCCACCAGGAACGATGGGTACCCAATCTTCTCATCCTTGGGCTCATGACCACCATACGGTTGAGCGTCTGGTCCACCATTTTGGCGACAATCATCGGGATATTCATGGGGTGTCTGCGCATCAGCAAACACCGGGTCAGGCGATGGCTTGGCGGAGCCTATGTTTCCCTGAGCCGGAATCTGCCGCCCCTGGTCCTGGTGTTCATCTTCTATTTTTTCGTCGGCGAACAGATCATGCCTTTTTTGGGAATCGAGCAGTGCGTGGACAATTGCGCTCCTGCGACCAAATCCATACTGGAATGGCTGTTCGGCCCCACATCTCAGCTGGCCTCGTTTCTCACGGCCGTCATCACCCTGGGGATTTACGAAGGTGCCTACATCACGGAAATCGTCCGCAGCGGCATTGATTCCGTGGATCAGGGACAATGGGAGGCCGGCAACGCCCTGGGATTCGACTGGTGGAGCTCCATGCGCTTTATCATCCTGCCCCAGGCCGTGCGCATCGTCCTTCCTCCCCTGGCCGGTCAATTCATCTCCACCATCAAGGATTCGGCCATCGTTTCGGTCATCTCCATCCAGGAGCTGACCTTTCAGGGCATGGAGCTCATGGCCGCCACCTACCTCACCTTCGAGGTCTGGATCACCATCACCCTCATGTACTTTGGTCTGACCTTCGGGTGCTCCCTCCTGGCCAGAAAGCTGGAACTGGCTCTACGACGACGCGAGCAGGGATGAGCCATCAATCCTTGGCAATGCCTTGGGGCTACCCCCCGCCAAGGATCTTCACATCCAACCCGCACCGACCGCAGCGTTCACACCCCGAGGCAGGACAGGGCGCTGTCTGCATTCCTTGGTGAAACCGTTGCCATTCCTTCCATAAATATGCTTTATCCACCCCGATATCCAGCCGGTCCCAGGGAAAAATCTCATCTGGATCCCGTGTCCGATCCACATGCCAGGCAACATCCTTGCCCCAGGCCCTGAGCCCCTCTTTCCAACCTCCCCGTTCCTCCACCAGACACAACAGCTCAAACAGCCCTTCATCGCCGCGAGCAAGCAGCCCCTGTATCCTGGCCTGGCGGGGATTCTCTCCGGAAAAACGCATGCCCCGCTTGGACTTGATGATCGCCTTGAGCCGTTTCATCTTGGCCTTGAGGCCTGCTTCCGAATCCATGGCAGCCCATTGCAAGGGGGTCCAGGGCTTGGGCACCAAACAACTGGCACTCACCTGAATCAGATCAATACCCTTGGATTTTTTCCCTTGTCCTGTTTTGCGTGCTTGCTGAATCCGGTCGAGAAACCCGTCCAGTTCGTCAAAATCATCCTCGGTTTCTCCGGGCCAGCCAACAATGAGATACAGTTTAAGGGTATTGAATTGCAGCTCACTGGCCAGGGCAACTGCCTCAAGCAGGGCGTCCTCGTTGAGGTTTTTGTTCATGGACTGGCGCAGCCTTTGGCTGGCCCCTTCCAGGGCAAAGGTTAGGCTTCGGGTTCCGGTCTTGCGCAAAAAGGTCAAAAAATCCCGGGTGGCACCGTCGGCCCGCAGGGAGCCCAGGGAAAACTTGATGTTTCGTTCATGAAGCCATTGCAGAAAGGGAAAAAGATCTGGCCAGTCGGTCAAGGCCGTACCCACCAGCCCGACCTTGCAAGGACTTGTCTGCCGGACAATGGATTTGAGATCCCCAAGACGGGACTGGCGAGGAGGACGGTAGATGTTGCCGGCAGCGCAGAAACGGCACCCATAGGGACATCCGCGGTTGATTTCCAGAAGGAGCATGTCCCTGAATTCCGAGTGGGAACTGACAAAACAGGAGGCTGCCGGCACGGGCAGGAGACGATCCGAATCCCGGACAAAGACCCGACGGACGACACGATCCGTATGCAAATGTGACAGGATACCGGGCCGACGGGCAAGGCTGGCAAGGGCCTTGTGTCGGGAACTTCTGTCGATCCAGTGGTCCTTGATGGCATGGGCCAGCGACGCAAAGCCGTATTCGGCCTCGCCCACAAACACGAAATCCAGGGCGGGGAAAAGAGGAAAAGGGTTGAGAAAGGCGATGGGACCACCGGCCATGACAAGGGGCCAATCTTGGCGCTGGGCGGCATCAAGGGGAATGTTTGCCCGTTTGAGCAGGGACAGAACAGTGACAAAATCGCCTTCGAAATTGAGGCTGAAACAGATCAGGGGAAAGGCGGAAAGCTCCCTGCCCGAGTCCGCTGAAACGGGAGGAGAGGTCTTGTCGTCGGCATAAAATCGTTCGACGGCAAAATCAGCGGACCCGGCAAGGATGCGATACACCACCTGCCATCCCAGGGTGGACAGGGCGAATTTTTCCTTTTCCGGAAAAACCAATGCCACGGGTAACCTGCCGCCCCATTCCCTGAGTTGAGGAGACGCCGATCCCCAAAACAGGAGATCGTTTGGCGCTCCTTGAGGGTGAAGTTCGGTGGTCGTCATTGCTATATCATGTGGCACGGAAATTCCCAGGAGCGATTCGACACAGGCCCTCTGGCACCGCACCAGACACGAATCAATCCGCCTGCATGCGGATAAAAGCGGGAATCTCTGACTCTTCCTCGTCAAAGATAAAATCTTCCCCGCCTGGAGTCGGTGCGGACTGCGGACCATGGTTGGGTCGGGTTCGCTGCCGGGTCGTCTCCAGGGATGCAGGTCCGTGCAGGTCGTTCTTCTTTTTCATGCGCAGATAGGCGGGGATGTTCAAATCATCCTGATCAACATTGCTGGTCTTGGTGCGCAGGATGCTGCGCTCGTCCTGACGCGTCTGGCGGGGGGGTATCTTGGTCACGTTGGTCCCGCCGCTTTCAGCGCCGGTCTGCTTGCTTTCCTCTTCGATGCCGGTGGCAATGACCGTGATGCGCATCTCATCCCCGATATTCTGATCGAATACCGTGCCAAAATAGATATTGGCATCGTCGGAAGCCACCTCGTGAATGAGACTGGCTGCTTCACTGGCCTCATCAATGGTCAGATCCGGTCCGCAGGTGATATTCATGAGAACGCCCCGGGCCCCGTCAATGGACACGTCTTCGAGCAAAGGACTGGTGATGGCCTTCATGGCCGCTTCCCGGGCACGGCCTTCGCCGGCAGCAATGCCCGTACCCATCATGGCCAGTCCCATCTCCGACATGACGGCCTTGACGTCGGCAAAGTCCAGATTGATCAGGCCCGGCACCATGATCAGATCGGAAATACCCTTGACGGCATAAAAAAGAACCTCATCGGCCTTGGCCAGCATGTCCAGAAACGTGGCCTTTTTGGAAGCCAGGGTCAAAAGGCGATCGTTGGGAATGGTGATAATGCTGTCCACCACCTCACGGAGTTCCTTGATTCCCCTTTCAGCCTGCATCCTGCGCCGCTTTCCCTCGAACTGGAAGGGTTTGGTGACCACGGCCACGGTCAAGGCACCAATCTCCTTGGCTGCCTGGGCAATAACCGGAGCCGCGCCGGTCCCGGTACCACCGCCCATGCCCGCCGTGACAAAAACCATATCGCATTCACCCAGGGTTTCCTTGATCTGGCCGATGCTTTCCTGAGCGGCATCACGCCCCACCTCGGGATTGGCGCCTGCTCCGAGCCCCTTGGTCAATTTTTCCCCAAGCTGCAATTTGAACTCGGCCTTGGAATGCTTCAACGCCTGGATATCCGTATTGGCGGTGATAAAGGTCACCCCCTTCATGGCCGAGGAAATCATGTTGTTGACTGCATTACCACCACCGCCACCAACGCCGACAACCCTGATTTTTGCGTTGTCTTCGGTTTCAAGTTCCAAAAATTCCATGCCTTTTCCTCCCTTGTTCAGGATATATCCGTCTATTTCCTGAGGACCGCCCCGGGACCGGTCCATCTTTACCCAGAGTTATGAAATATCCACAAACCACTTTTTCATGGACGTCAGGATACGATTGAACATGTTTTTGTCACGAATTCGAATGCCACGTTTCATGTCGGCCTTTTCGGCCCCATACAAAAGCAGCCCCACGGCCGTGGCATACATGGAGCTCTTGACCACATCGGTCAATCCACCGACTCCCTTGGGAAATCCGACCCGAGTGGGCACGTTGAATATCTGCTCGGCAAGATCCTGGGCCCCCTGAATAAGGGCGCCCCCGCCTGTCAGCACAACACCGGCACCAATAAGTTTCTTGTAGCCGGATCGGACCAGTTCCTGATCGACCAATGCGAAAATTTCTTCCATGCGAGGCTCGCAAATCTCGGCAAGGACATGACGGGAAAGCTTTCGGGGATCCCGCCCGCCCACACTGGGAACGTCAATCACCTCATCTCCGGCCACCAGATCCCCCAGGGCGCATCCGTATTTGACCTTGATCCTTTCGGCAGCCTGCATGGGAGTACGCAGCCCAAAGGCAATATCGTTAGTCAGGTTGGCCCCTCCCAGGGCGAGTACGGACGTATGCTTGATGGCGTCATTACTGAAAATGGCCAGATCCGTTGTCCCGCCGCCCAAATCCACCAGGGCAACGCCGATTTCCCGCTCCTCATCCGTCAAAATGGATTTGGCCGAAGCCAGAGACTCCAGAACGATATCCTCCACATCAAGGCCTGAACGATGGCATGAACGGACAATGTTCTGGGCGCTGGTCACCGCTCCGGTGACAATGTGCACCTTGACCTCAAGACGGACCCCGGCCATGCCAAGGGGGGCCGTAATGCCCCGCTGATCGTCGACAATGTACTCCTGGGGCAGAATGTGAATGACCTCCCGATCCAGAGGAATGGCCACGGCCTTGGCGGCATCCAGAACCCGTTCCACATCTCTGGCCGTGACTTCTCCGCCCTTGACGGCAATAACACCGTGGCTGTTGAATCCCGCGATATGACTCCCGGCAATCCCCGCATACACGGAGCGAATTTCGCAACCTGCCATGAGTTCGGCCTCTTCCAAGGCCTTTTTGATGGATTGAACGGTCTGCTCAATGTTGACGACCACACCCTTGCGAAGTCCGGTGGATGGACTCGTGCCAATGCCAACCACATCCACCCCGTCAGGAGTAACTTCACCCACCACAGCACAGATTTTCGTGGTCCCGATGTCCAGTCCTACGACAAGTTCCGATTTGGCCATTATCATATCCTTTGTTCAAAACATGCTGCCCCTGGCCGCCTGAGCCTTGATACAGGGGAATGAAATGCGTTTGTCTCGTGATGACCGCTTGGAAAACGGGCCATCCCATCAGCTTACGTCTGCCCAAACCTTGCCTGCAAAGGCCTGAAGGCTTCTGACACGTTGGTGTTCCCTGCGTTTTTCCAAATCATTCCAAACCATGGTCAACCGTCGGCAATTGGTTTCCAGCTCACGTACTCCCAGAGTCACCAGCATGTCCGGACGATTGAGAAAAATCTCCAAGTTCCCGTCAGGAGAAACCGCAAGGTTCTCTATGGATGCGAATCCAAAGGGCAGACTGTTGGTATTCAAAAGATCGACCGTTCGGGAAAGCACATCTTCCATGCCGTTTTTTTCCAAAGGGCCAAGAATCGGCAAGGAGATGAAATGTGCCGGCTCGACCTTGTCTATCAACCGGCCCCTTTGATCAGCATAAAACAGTTCATGCTCCCGGATGACCCAAAAACAGGCCTGTCTTTCACCCACATGGATCTCCAGGCGATCGGGCAAAACACGACGAATGGAAACGCGATCAATCCATGGATCCTTTTGCAAACGTTCCTGTATCTGCCCAATGTTCACCTCAAAAATATTCTGTCCCAAATTGATCCCGGCACGCGCCAGAAGGGTGGCGTCGCTTTGATGGGAATTGCCGCTCACCCGAACCTCGTTCAAGGCGAAAAAAGGCTGCACAGTGACATAGCGATAGGCATAAACCAGTGCCACGCTCACCAGTCCGACAAACATGAACGCCAGGCCGGTCTTGAACCAGAACCCCAGGAACCCAGCCACTCTCCGAACAAGGGGTTCCCCCTGGGAAACTCGATAGGCGTTGCTCCTCCGGGAAGACTTTTTCCGCCCTCGCAATGTGGTTGACCAACTCACGGGCATTCAAGGACCTCGACTTCACGTTCCAGCACCATACCGAAACGCTTTGCAACGGTTTCCCGGGCCAGATCCATCAGTTCGAATGCCTGGGTGGCCGTCCCCTTTCCGGTATTTTCCAGGAAGTTGGCATGAACGGGCGAAAACCGCATCCCTCCCAGTGCATACCCCCGCAACCCTGCCTGATCGAGCAATCTTCCGGCCGAATGATTCAGGGGATTCTTGAAAGCACACCCTGCGGTCCAGGCCGTCAGCGGCTGGACGCTCTTCTTGCGTACAAACCACGATTTGACCCGTTTTCGAATCACGTCCCTGGAACAAGTTTCAAAGGCCAGAAGCGCTTCCAGAACGGCAAACACGCCATCATATCCCTGAAGGGCAAACCGCCGGTATCCAGCCCGACATATTTCACGATCAACCCAAACCACGCCATCTTTCGGGGTCCATATCCGAAGGGCCTGCAGCAGATCGAAACATTCGCAACCATGGGAACCCGCGTTCATGGCCACCGCCCCCCCGATACTTCCCGGGATCCCGGCCAGGGGCTCCAACCCCGAACACTCATGCTTGATGCACCAGGCCAGCAGTCCGGCCAATGTCATGCCCCCGTCCACGGCAACCAGCACCTTGTTCGAGGTAGTCCGGACAACCCTGGGCGCTGCCAGACAAGGGCGGCGTATCAGGGCAAGATCGTGTTCTCCATCCCCTGCCAGAATATTGGATCCCCGACCCAAGGCCAAGAGCCTGCCTCCATACCGTTCAGCCTCCCGGGGAATGGCTTCATAGTCCGCATCACATTGGGGGACGAGCAGACATCTGGCCTGTCCCCCCAGACGCAATGTGGTCAGTTCCCGAAACGATGGCTGAACAGTTATCTTCATGGCTTGTGCAGGTAGTTCATCCCCACGGACCAGATATTGCCCGCTCCAATGGTCAACAGCACATCACCGGGTTGCACCACCCCGGGCAGGGCATCGCTCATGGCGCCGAAATCCTCGTAAAAAAGAACCTTGAGATCCGAAACCTGCTTGATGGCCCGGGCCAGATTCAGACCATTGACCCCGGGAATGGGCGTTTCCGAGGCAGGATAGATTTCCGTCAAGAGAAGGACATCGGCGTCCGCAAAGCAGGTGCAAAAATCCCCAAACAACGCCTTGGTCCTGGAAAAGCGGTGCGGCTGAAAAGCAACCACAAGGCGCTTGTCGGGAAAACACTCCCTGGCGGTTCGCAGGGTCGCCTTGATCTCGGTGGGATGGTGGCCGTAATCATCAATAACCAGGACCTGATTGCGCTCTCCCTTGCGTTCGAATCGGCGTCCAACCCCTCCAAACTGGGACAACCCCTTGACAATGGCCTCCTTGGGAACACCGGCCTCAATGGCCACGCCTATTCCGCCCAATGCATTCAAAATATTGTGTCTTCCCGGCTGGGCCAAAACGATCTCGCCCCACGGCGTACCATTGAGCAGTACCTTGAACCGGGAGCCATATTCGCAGGATTCCACTTCAGCACGCAGATCATTGTCCGGGCCGAGCCCGTAGGTTACAACGGGACGCTTGATCCTGGGCAAAATGGCCCTGATGTTGGGGTCATCCCCGCAGACCACGTTCAGCCCGTAAAAGGGAATGGCGTTCATGAAGCGAACAAAGGTTGCCTGGACGTCTTCCAGATCCGCATAAAAATCAAGATGATCCGCATCAATATTGGTGACCACATTCAGGATGGGCTGAAGGCAGAGAAACGAGCCATCTGATTCGTCGGCCTCGGCAATGAGGTATTCGCCCTTCCCGAGCATGGCATTGCTTCCGTAGGCGTTGAGAATGCCGCCGATGATCACTGTGGGATCGAACCCGGCCTCCTTGAACATGGTGGCCAAAAACGAGGTGGTCGTTGTCTTGCCATGGGTCCCGGCCACGGCAATGCCCGTTTTCAGACGCATGAGCTCGGCAAGCATTTCAGCCCGGGGGATGATGGGTATTCCTTGCTCGCGGGCCTTGAGCACTTCTGGATTGTCATCGGCAATGGCCGAAGATCGCACCAGTACATGGGCCTCGCCAAGATTGGCACCATCGTGCCCTTGGGCGATACGCGCGCCCAGTTTTTCCAGACGCTCGATCACAGGCGTGCGCCCCAGATCCGAACCGCTGACGTCGTACCCGAGATTGAGGAGAACCTCGGCTATACCGCTCATTCCGGTACCACCGATCCCGACCATATGAATTTTCTGAATCTTGTTTCGCATATGAATTCTGGTATATGCCGTGCGGCCCAACCTCGACCTGCGGACATGTTAGGGGTGAAAAGAATCTCCTGTACCCTGGACCATGGTTTCCATTTCGCTGACAATGGATTCTGCTGCTTTGGGCTGGCCCAGGCGACGGGCATTGTGACGCATGGCCCGAAGCTTCTCGTGCATGGTCATGAGATCCGTAATGGTCCCGGCCAGATTGACCTCGTCCAGGTAGCTCTGAACCATGACCAGGGCTGCACCGGCCTCTTCCAGATATCGGGCGTTCTTGAGTTGATGATCATGCACGGCATAGGGAAACGGAATCAATATGCTCGGCTTGCCCGCAATGGTCAGCTCGGCAAGGGTGGTTGCCCCTGCCCGACATACGACCAGATCGGCAAAATCATAGGCCTCGGCCATATTCTTGATAAAAGGATCCACTCGGGCTTCGGGATACCGCTCCTGGTACGCAGCCCGGATACGGTCCCAATCCCTGGCACCTGTCTGATGCCAGATATTCACACGCTCCCTGCGCAATGAGGGAAGAATGTCAATGATCGCATCATTAATGGCCGTGGCGCCCTGACTTCCTCCAAGGACAAGAAGATTTTTTCCCTGCACCGACCCCTTGCCCGGATCCTGTCTGCCGAGATTGACAATATCCCTGCGAACGGGATTCCCGGTCAGCACCACCTTGGAGACATCAAACAAGGTGGATTTGTCCTCAAAAGATACAAAAATGCGATCAACCCGCTTCCCCAGCGTTCTGTTACACATGCCGGGGATACTGTTCTGCTCATGCACGGCCGTGGGTACACGCAGCAGGCTCCCGGCCATGACTGCGGGAAATCCGGCATATCCGCCAAATCCGACAATCACCTGGGGTTTGAACGAACGGACAAGCAGCATGCCCCGTACAACGCCCCACCCCATGCGCAACAGCCCGGGAAAAAACCGGAGCCCCTTGCCGAGAATACCCTGGGACGGCAAGGCCACAAACTCAAGGCCGGCCTCCCGGGCCAACTGGGCTTCGGGTCCGTGGGAGCCTCCCACAAAAAGAATCCTGCACTCAGGAAAGCGCGACCGTACGGCTTCGGCAACGGCCAGAGCTGGAAAAATATGGCCTCCAGTGCCTCCTGTCGTCAGAATAATGCGTTCCACGATTCACTCTTGGTTAGAGTATCCTTGCGCCACGTGCCATTCTGGCCTGTCCCGGTTCAGCGAGCTCGTGATCCCCGCCTCGACAGGTTGAGCAGAATGCCCATGCAAAAGAAACTGGTCAGCATATTGCTCCCGCCATAACTCAAGAAGGGGAAGGCAACGCCCTTGGGCGGTGCCACGGCCAGAACAACCGCCATATTCAAAATGGCACCCAGAATGATGATCAATCCCGCGCCAAAAGCCAAAAAACGATCCTGCATATCCTTTTGGTTCAGGGCGATGACCACGCATCGCCACAGAATGATCCCCATGAGCACGATGACCAGTGAAACCCCGACAAATCCCAGTTCTTCCCCAAGCACCGCCAGGATGAAATCATTGTGCGCCTCAGGCAGAAAAAAAAGCTTTTGCCTGCCAGCGCCCAGACCCACGCCCAACCAGCCTCCGGCCCCGAATCCATAGAGGGATTGAACCAGTTGATATCCACTATCCTGGGCATCCTTGAAGGGATCCAGAAAGGCGAACCACCGTCGAAAACGGTAGGGCGAGGTCATCACAAGTACAGTGGCCAGGCCCAGAGCCATGATGGAAGAAATGGCCAGATAACTGAACCTGGTTCCCCCCACCAGACAAAACAGAAAAAGAATCATGACCAAAAACATGGCGCCGCCAAAATCCGGCTGCACCAGGAGCAGAGCACACATGATGCCGGTTGTCATGAACGGTGGCACGAACCCGATGCGAAACGTCTTTATCCGATCCTGCTTACGGGAAAAAAAATAAGCCAGATAAAAAACCAGGGCCACCTTGGCCACCTCAAGGGGCTGGAGACTGAAAAATCCCAAATTGATCCATCTGCTTGCGCCTCCCGCCTTGACCGCCACGACAGGAAGCAGGGTCAAGGCCAAAAGCACCAGGGAACCTGCAAGCAGGGGATAATGAAGCGCATGCAGACATGACGGAGAAAGTCTGCTTGTCGCCAACATGATACAAAGCCCCAGCCCGGCGAACAGGCTCTGCCGGGTGATAAAATGGTATGGCGTGTTCCAAAATTTTTCAGCCATGACCCCGCTGGCACTCAAGACCATGATCAGCCCCAGCCCGGTAAGCACGGCAAGGGGAAACAAAAGCCACCAATCAATCCCCAATCTGGTCGCAGTGTGTGACGAGTTCCCCATAATATGCCTCGACAGCTTTGCAAAACGCCTTTCCTCGGGCCTTGTAGTTCTCAAACAGATCAAAACTGGAGGTAGCCGGTGACAACAGGACAACATCGCCGGATTGGGCCTGTTGGCATGCCGTCTGAACGGCCTCTTCCAGTGTCGGGTTCCAGGTTGTCGGGCACGCAGCACGCCATGCCGGTTCAAAAACCTCCCTGCTCGCCCCGAACAGACAAACCGCCTTGACCCGTTCCCTGAAAAGAGGGGTCAGGGAAGACGGATCCCCTCCCTTGAATATCCCCCCTGCCAGCAGGATAACAGGCTGTTCAAAGCTTTTGAGAGCCGCTTCAAGGGCGGTCAGGGTTGTGGCCTTGGAATCGTCAACAAAACAGACCCCCTGATGTTCGCCGATCCGCTCCAGCCGGTGGGGCTTGGGCCGAAAATCAGCAAGGGTGCGGGCCATGTCTTCCTGAGTGATGCCGAAATACCGACATGCCAGCCAGGCAGCCTCCAGATTCTCCTGATTGTGGGGACCGGAAAGACTTGGGCAGTCGAACCGGTCCGTTCCCACATAATAAATTCGTTTGGCCCTGGTGAACGTTCGGGCTTCAAGCTCGTCCTTGAGACTCAAGTGAAGGACGGCCAGATCCCTTTCCCGCATATTGGCAAAAAGGGCCAACTTGGCCATGAAATATTCTTCCTCACTGGTATGCACATCCAGATGATTGGGCGAAAAATTTACAAAAACACCAACCATGGGATGGAAGGAATCCGTGTGCTGCAACTGGAAGGAACTTACCTCCAATACCAGAATGTCGGCAGGCTTTTCGGCAAGAAGATACTCGGAAAGGGGAACACCAATATTGCCGCCCACGAACACGGTCTTGCCGCAGCGTTCCAGAACATGCCCGATGAGAGCAGTGGTTGTTGTCTTGCCGGTTGTTCCGGTCACTGCGATCATGGGTTCGGACACGAACCACGAGGCCAGTTCCAGCTCGGAGATTACCTTGACCCCCTCGGGAAGCAGGGAGGCAAGGGAAGACAGAGGTACACCCGGGCTGAGGACCACGAGATCCACACCGGCAAAATCCTCGGCCGTATGTTCGCCAATACGCATATCCCAACCAAGTTCCAGGGCCAGATCCCTGTCCTTGGACGTAATCCTGCTCTCGTCTCGCTCCATCAGCCGCGTACAAGCCCCCAGAGCGGCCAGAAGCCGGGCGGCAGCAATGCCCGAACGACCGGCTCCGACCACAGCAGCATGATGGCCTTTCAGCTGTCCCGGATGAATAAGTTCGTGCATTGTTCTGCCTGTTCCTTATCTGAGTTTGAGGGTTGCCAGAGCCATGAAGCACAAAAGAATGGAAAGGATCCAGAACCTGATGATGATCTTGGACTCGGGAATGCCCTTGAGCTCGAAATGATGATGCAGCGGAGCCATGCGAAAAATACGCTTGCCTCCGCTCATTTTGAAATAGCCCACTTGCAGGACCACAGAAAGAGTCTCAATGACAAACAGGCCACCAATAATGACAAGAAGCAGTTCCTGCTTGCACAATACCGCCATGAATCCGAGGGTTCCACCGATGCTCAGGCTGCCCACGTCACCCATGAATACCTGGGCAGGATAGGCATTGAACCAGAGAAATCCCAGGCCCGCACCCACCATGGCCCCGCAAAAAACCGCCACCTCGCCCACTCCGGGGATATAGGCCACCTGGAGATACCGGGCCAATTCCACATGCCCGGCAAGATAGAGAAAAATCCCCAAACATCCAGCGCTGACCACACTGGGACCTATGGCCAGCCCGTCGAGTCCGTCCGTGAGATTGACCCCATTGGATGACCCGACCATGACCAGCAGGGCAAAGGGGATGTACCACCACCCGAAATCGGGCCGTATGGACTTGAAAAAGGGAACCATGAGCTCACTGCTGTACCCGGGCATGGTAATCAGGATGGTCAAGGCGCCACAGGCCACAATGACCTGTCCCACGAACTTGGTTCTGGCCGTGAGGCCCTGATTGTTCTTGCGCACTTCTTTGATGTAGTCGTCCACAAAACCCACCAGGCCGAACCCGGAAAACACGAAGATGGTCAGCCACAGATAGGGATTTTTCAGATTGCCCCATATGAGAACACTTACCAGCAGACAAAGGCCCAGAAAGGCCCCGCCCATGGTCGGCGTACCGGCCTTGCTCTGATGCTTGGGTCCGTCTTCCTGAATGTACTGTCCACACTTGATCTTCTTGAGCCAGCCGATGAACGCGGGGCCGAAAATGATACTCAAGACAAGGGCCGTGAGCATGGCCAGCATGGATCTGAAGGTGATGTACCGAAGGACGTTGAGCACACCCATATCGCCGCTCAGGGGGTAGAGAAGATGATAGATCATCCCTGTTCCCCCAAAAAAACCTCGAGATATTTCTCCATCCTGCAACTCCGCGATCCCTTGAACAAAATGGTTCCCCGGGACGGTAACAGACGGACATGATCGCGCAACTCGTCAGGAGAGGCCACGGGAACAAAACGACCGTCCCACGCGCCAAGGCCCTGACGGACATCGTCAGCGTGTTCTCCGGCGAAAAAAAGCAGCGAGGCGGATGATTGGCCGACCCAGGTGCCCAAATCAACATGTCCCTTGCCCGCATAATCGCCCAGTTCCTTCATCTCTCCCAGCACCAGGACCAGAGGGTCGTCGGGATGAAGCAATCCGGCACGTTCAATGGAACAACGCATGGAAAGGGGGTTGGCGTTGTAGGTATCGTCGATCACGGTCCACAACCCCCGGGTTGTAACCCTGAACCGTTGGGCGACCGGGACATGCGTGGCCAGCCCCTGCAGGATGGTTTCCGAATCCATGCCAAGACATCGGGCCATGGTGGCCACGGCAATACAATTTTCAGCCATTTCCTGCCCATGCATGGGCAGGGACAAAGTTCTGGCCTGGCCGTTCAGGGTCAATCGAAACCGCCCCATACCCTGGTCGTCCATCCCCTCATAGACGGCAGAAAAAGGCGACAAGGCATCCTGTGTCGAAAACAAAACGGAATGCGCAGCGTACTGACCGACCTGCTCCACCAGCTCGGGATAATCCTTGCTGACCACAGCGGTTCCCGCAGCAGACATGTACTCCATAAGGGTTGCCTTGGCCTTGGCCACGCCAACAACGTCTTCAAGCCCTTCCAGATGACAGGGCCCCACATTGGTAATCAGCACATGATCGGGACGCAAAATGGCCCCGAGCTCTTCCATGTCACCGGGTCTGCTGATCCCCAATTCCATGACCCAGAACATTTCATCCCCTGAACAGGCGAGCATGGACAGAGGCAGGCCAAGCTGGTTGTTCCAATTTTTGCTATTCCTGGCGGTCTTGCCGCGCATGGCCAGAAGGGAGGCCAGCATCTCCCGGACCGTTGTCTTGCCGGCCGATCCGGTAATCCCGATGACCGTGGCACCTGTCCGGGTGCGCCAGTAAAGGGCCAGACGTCCCAGGGCCTCAAGGGTATTCCGTACCAGCAGTACGGGAACGCCCGAATCGATCTCGGGAAGCGGGGAATGGGCCACAATGGCACACGCGCCTTTGCGGGCGGCTTCAGCGGCAAAACAGTGCCCGTCCATGTTTTTGCCCACGATACAAACAAAAAGATCTCCGCGCCGCACGAGCCGGCTGTCGGTTTGCACGCCAAGGACATCACGGTTGTTGTTTTCCGTCACATCACCCATGGCGTCCATGGCGGTCGCTATTTCCCAAAGCCCTAGTCGCATGACACTTCCTTGAAAATTCTATGCACATACCGGGAAATAACGTTATTCCTCGGCATGCAATAATTCCATGATGACCTGAACGTCATCAAAAGGATATTTGGTATCGCCAATCTGTTGATAGGTTTCATGCCCCTTGCCGGCGACAAGCAGCACGTCGCCTGGTTCCATGCCGTCAATGGCTCTGGATATGGCAGCCCGCCTGTCCACTTCACGCAGTATGGTTGCAACAGTCCCGTTCATACCTGGCAGGATCTGATCAATGATCGCCTCGGGGGCTTCATGCCGGGGATTGTCCGAGGTGACGATGGCCACATCGGCCGTGGCCGCCACGGCCGCCCCCATGCGAGGCCGCTTGGAATGATCACGATCCCCGCCGCACCCAAAGACCACATGCAGTCGCTTGAACCCCAAGCCTTTCAGGGCCTGACAGACCTTTTCCAACGCGTCGGGCGTATGGGCGTAATCAACAAAGATATCCAGCCCGCGAGCATTGACAACGCGCTGCAGACGTCCCGGTACCCCTGCAAAGGATTGCAGGTCCTGCATGGCAGAAACGGGCAATCCCAAAGAAAGTCCCACGGCCTGGGCAGCCAGCAGGTTCATGGCATTGTGACGCCCCACCAGGGGTGAGGACAAAAACCACTGCTCCCCGTTATACTCCATGACCAGTTCCAGGCCCTTGCGCGTGCAGGCCTTTAGCCGGCCACCAAGCCCGTTGCCCAAAGCACCTGTTTCCAAACCATAGCCCATGCAATGGGATCTGGCTTTCTGAAGCCGCTTTCCGTACGGGTCATTGACATTGATAATCCCAAGGGGCTCATCCCCTTGGGATCCCTGAAACAACCGTGCCTTGGCCAGGAAATAGGATTCCATGTCATGATGGTAATCCAGATGATCCTGGGTCAGATTGGTGAACACGGCCACATCAAAGGTGATACCGGCCACCCGTTCCTGATCCAGTGCATGAGAGGAAACCTCCATGCACACAACATCGACCCCATCTTCACGCATGCGGGCCAAAAAATCGTGGAGGGTCCAACAATCCGGCGTGGTCATGCCCACATCGTGACAATGGCCGGGCCAGCGGACATTGACCGTACCGATGACGCCCACCTTCTTGCCCGCCGATGTCAGAAGGTGTTCGATCAGATAGCTGGTAGTAGTCTTGCCGTTGGTCCCGGTAATCCCGACTATCTTCATGTGCATATTCCCCGTGCCGAAACGGGCAGCCGCCAGTTCGCCCAAGGCCTGGCGCGGGGAAGGATGAACCAGGAACTCCGCAGAAACATCGTGAGCCCAACGATTGACATTGCAGGCAACGATATACGAGGCCCCTCGTTCCAATGCCTGATCAATATACATGGTTCCGTCATGCCGTGTACCCGGAAGGGCAATGAAAACGTCTCCCTGTTCGACCAGTGCCGAATGGGTTTTGACATGCAGTCCCTGCCGGACCCGCTCCTTGAGCTCATCCCAGCGAGCTTGGTCGAAAATTATCGACATGGATCCTTTGACCTCTTCGTTGTCACCCAGAGTTTCCAGGATCCAGCCTTGGACTGGTTCCATGAAGATCCGGGCTTGGGTTGCTGCCGTCGCACCACGGTTCCTTTTCCCATGATTTGAGGGACCACACCATGTCGAGCCATTGTTGCAACTGCATGTCTCAAGTATGCTCCACACAAATCGGGAACCTTGTCGTCAGTTGCCTGCTCCCTGTTCAAGCCCCTTTGAACAGGCGACTTGATCGAGACGTCCCTGACGGTCTCTCCGGCCACCGGCATGGTTCTCTCCTGAAGGGGAGCTTCGCCCCGGTAGGCAAGCAGCTTCATGCCGACCTTTTTGAACACGGGCGCGCTGACAACACCCCCGTAATGCTGGGGATGGGGCTCATCAACCATGACCAAAATGAGATATTTGGGCTCCAAAGCCGGGATGAAACCGACAAAGGATGCCAAAAAATGATCGCCGTACCCGCCCTTTGGTGTAGGCTTCTGGGCCGTACCTGTCTTGCCGCCGACTTCCACGCCGGGAATTCTGGCCAATTTGCCGGTTCCGTCATCCTCCACAACGTCCCGAAGCATACGTAGCACCGCCTCGGCCACATCCCTTCTCACGACCTGCCGGGTGGAAGGGGCTTTGTCGATTCCCCGGACTATGCGCAGGGGACGCATTTTGCCCTTGTTGGCCAGTACCAGATACCCTCTGGCCAGTTGCAAAGGAGTGATGGCCACTCCCTGACCAAAGGATGCCGCCGCCAAATCGAACTTGGTCCAGGTCTGGGGAGGACGAATCAGCCCCTTGGCTTCCCCAGGCACGCGGACATCCGTGGTTCCAAGAAATCCGAAACGGCGCAGTTGGCGGTACAAACGTTCAGGTCCCAAAGCAAGGCCAATTTTGGACATCCCTATGTTACTGGAATAACGCATAATTTCATCGACGCGCAACGTTTCATAGGCATGCGTATCCCGAATCCGATTGCGTCCGATGCGCCATTCGCCCTGCTCGCAAAAAAAACGTGAATCAGGGGTACAAACCGAATGCTGCAACGCTGCCGCCACCACAAAAGGTTTGAACGTTGATCCTGGCTCCACAAGATCAAGGCACATGCGATTTTTCCAAACCCGGGCATTGCTTTTGGCATATTGGTTGGGATCAAAAAACGGATAATGGGCCCAGGCAAGGATATCTCCGGTCGGTACCTCCACAACGAGACATACACCGGTTTTACCATGAAATGTTACAACAGATTCTGCCAGGGCATCTTCGGCAACACTTTGAATAACGCTGTCAATGGTCAGGGAAACGGTCGCACCATCTACGTTGTTTTGTGCCCGACCGCTATACAAGTGAGCCCCGGCAGCATCCCGCTGGACCCGCTGCCTTGCCGATGATCCGCTTAAAACATCGTCAAGGGACCGCTCCAGACCTTCGAGCCCCTTACCGTCAATGCCTACAAATCCAAGCAGCTGTGCGGCCACATGACCTTGCGGGTACAGACGCATCCATTCCTTCTTGAGATAGACCCCCGGAAGATCTGCCTTGCGAAGCTGCGCAATCTGACGATCTCCAATCTGCCTGGCGACCCAGACAAAAGAACTTTTTTCCCGAACAAGCCTGTTGAGCCTTTTTTTCGATCCCCCAACAATCTTGTGCAGCGTCGTGACGGTTTTCCTCTTGTCCCTGATATGCGCCGGATTGATGAACACCGAATACGTTGACACGCTTTTGGCCAGTAACCGCCCCTGACGATCAACAATGGCACCGCGTTCTCCCTGCAGCTGTCGTGAGGCCCAGTACTGCTGCTTGGCTCGTTCAACAAGGGCGTGACCGGAAACAATCTGAACATAATATGCCCGGCACCAAATGGCCAACAACCCCAGGGTAAAAACAACGGCCAGCATGACGATCTTTCTGCCGGACCACACCTCGGATGAAGTCCTCCCTTTGCGTGCCATCTTCCCCATCCAGGTTATTCATATCCAGAATCATCAAGCTTGCGCATTTGTCCTGGCCGAACTTCGTACAACCCTGCCTTTCTGGCGACAGAACGCAATCGTGCGGGTGCCAGAAGATTGTTGCGCTCAATCTCCAGTTTGACGTTGAGTTCTTCCTTTTGGGACAACAGGGCCTGCATCTTCTGAAGATCATAGGCAAGGTCCACCCGTTGGATGTTCACCCACACCAGACCCATGGCCAGAAATACCGCACAGCAAAAAGCAATGATGACAGCTCCGACTTCATGTCCCTTACGCATCCGCTTTCCTTCACTTATGACGATACACGCTGTGCAACACGCATTTTCGCGCTACGGCTGCGAGGATTACACGCCATTTCCTCCTTGGAGGGGGCCAGAGGCTTCTTGGTCAGAACGCACAGCCTTTGCACATGACCGCAAACACAAACAGGCTGGTATCGGGGACAAACGCATCCCTTGCTCTCTTCCCGAAAAACCTGCTTGACGATGCGGTCTTCAAGGGAATGGAAGGAGATGACGACAATACGGCCCCCTGGAGCAAGATAGTCAGGAATGCGCTCAAGAAAAAAATGCAGATCATCCAGCTCGTGATTGACAGCAATCCTGATAGCCTGAAAGGTTTTAGTAGCCGGATGATTTCTGGACAGGGCCCGGCGTTTCGGCGGATAGGCCTTGGCCACAATATCAGCGAGCTGCAGCGTCCGTTCTATGCTCTGGGATTCACGCGCCCGGGCAATGGCATGGGCAATTCTTCCGGCCATGGGCTCTTCCCCGTACTTGCCAATAATCTCCCTGAGCTTTTGAACCGGCAGTCTGGCGATAAGATCCCGGGCGCTGGGACGGCCGGAATGCTTGTCCATGCGCATGTCCAAAGGACCGTCCTTGACAAAGCTGAACCCCCTGTCGGCCTGATCCAGTTGCATGGATGAAACCCCCAAATCCAACAGGACGCCATCAAGGGTTTGCCATCCCAGCTCCTTGAGGGGGTGTTCAAAATCGCGAAATGAACAATGGGCCGTGAACAGGTGATCCGCATGATCATGCAGCCTTGATGTCGCAGCGGCAATGGCTTCGGGATCCTTGTCCGTCCCCAGGATCTGAATGTTGCCTTCAACTGCATCAAACAGGCGCAGGGCGTGGCCGCCCAGGCCCAGAGTGCCGTCCAGGTACCTGCCCCCGGGGCGCGGACGCATCCACTCGACGACCTCCTGGCCCAGAACCGATGTATGTGCAGCTTCTACCATCAAAACCTCAACACGAACCCACTTTCGGCCAGAGAATCCAGAATAGGATCACAATCCTGTTCTACTTCCATGCGTTGGGCTTCAAAGCGTTCAAGATCCCAGATCTCGAATTTGCGCCCAACCCCGGCAAGGACCAGTTCCTTTTTGAGTCCGGCATACTTTCTCAAATGAGGAGGAATGAGTATGCGCCCCTGTTTGTCGAGAGTAACTTCAGATGCGCCTGAAATAAAAAAACGATGAAAATTGCGGACCTTGCGGTCGGCCATGTTCAGGGTGGCAAAACTTTTTTCAATTTCTTCCCATTCTGGCAAAGGATAAACAGCGACGCATCCATCAAAATTGGTCAGCATCAAATGGCCGTCAGGAGAAAGCCGTAAGGCCTCTTCCCGGAATTCGGGAGGAAGCATCAAACGACCCTTCCCATCCTGCGACCTATGTGCATGCCCTCGGAACACTCATTCTCTCCCACTGTTTACCACATTTTCCCACATCCTTCCCAGCCGTCAGAAAAAAAGTCAAGGATAAAAATTTCTCGACTCCGTAAAAAAATGCCTCCCAATGCACCGATCCTGCAAAGTATTGTCTGCAAACACACGCGTCACATAACTTAAGCGCAACGAGTATGTTCACAAATTACCAAACGATTCAGGATCAGAATGCTCAAGGTCTGCGCGAAAGCATCATGTAGATCCATAAACCAGAAAGCAACAAGCCAGGAATGGCCTGGCTAGGAGATGGACGTGGTAAGGGGAGGTGAGTGTGAGGCGGCTTGGCGGAGCAGGGGGAGAGGTTGTAGTTTTTGA